>NZ_VFTI01000023.1:0-105765 GCF_006439515.1 Mesorhizobium sp. B3-2-1
GGTCCTCCCGGCGGACAAGAAAACTGTCACCCATGCTATCGGTCCATTCTGTTACCTATCTATCCGGTTCGGACAGCCGGGCATTTCTCCCCGCATAGTGATGGGGAGAAAGGTCGCCTTCGCCGGATTTCGCCAATCGGCTGCGTTGCAGAACAGGCGCCAAGACCGACACCGCCCCTTCTCCCCGTCACTATACGGGGAGAAGATGCCGGCAGGCAGATGAGGGGCAGCGCCGACGTTGAAACCTGCCCGCCGACATTTGGATCACGTGGAAGCCTGGACCGGCGCCAGCGCGATCGTTACCTAACATCCACCCAGCGCTTCTCTTCGAAGGAGCGCGCCATGGCGTGCACAGTGCGCTCGATCTCCAGCCCTTCGGCGAACTCGATGAGCCGGGCCGGCTTGCCGGCAAGTCGCGTCAGCAATTCATGGCATTCGATGATCTTGAGATCGTTGAAGCCGAGGCCGTGGCCGGGCGCCGGCACGAAAAGATCATAGGGCTTGTGCTGCGGCGCCACCAGTATGGTGCGGTAGCCCTGTTCGGTCGGCCGGTCCGACGTCAGGTAGAGCTGGAATTCGTTCATCCGCTCCTGGTCGAACAGGATCGATCCCTTGGAACCGAAGATCTGGATGGCGATGCGGCCCTTGCGGCCCCAGGCCGAACGGTTGACCTGCAGCGTGCCGGCAATGCCGTTCTCCAGATGCATCAGCACGCTGGCGATGTCGTACGTCTCGACCGCGCGGCGCCCGCCTGATGCGAGCTTGCGGTCGGCATAGGGCTTGGCCATGTCGCAGATGACTCTGGCGACGCGGCCGAACAGCGCCGTGACCAGCGACAGCGGATGCACGGCGAAATCGTCGAGCGCGCCGTAGCCGGAAGCCGCCTCGTGTTTCCAGAAGAACAGTGCCTCGGGATCGGCCATGAAATCCTCGTCCATCTCGATGCGCAGATGGTTGACCTCGCCGATGATCTTCTCGTCGAGCAGCGCGCCGATGTGGCGGATGGCCGGGCTCTGGATGTAGTTGTAGCCAAGCGCCGCGACCTTGCCCGATCTCTTCGCCGCGGCCGCCATCGCCTCGGCTTCGGCAAAGCTCGGCGCCATCGGCTTTTCGCACCACAGATGCTTGCCGGCTTCGAGCACGGCGATGGCCATTTCTGGATGAAACTGGTTGGGCGTCGTCAGCGAGACGACATCGACTTCGGGGTCGTTGACGACGGCGCGCCAGTCGCCGGACGCCTTGGCGAAGCCGAACTCGCCGGCCTTGCGCCTGGCGAGGTCCTCGTTGACCTCGCCGAGATGGACGAGCCGTGGCTTGATCGCGTCGGGGAAGACGACCCCGACGGCGCTCCACGCGATGGCGTGGCATTTGCCCATGAAGCCCGTGCCGATAAGACCTACGCCGACCATTTTTCGTTCCTCCACGGCCATGAATGCTGAGTGGATGAATTAGTCCATTTTCTCTAGGAATGGAATGTCTGCCTCATTTTTTATGGCGTTCTTGCGCAGGCCCGCTATGATGGGGCAGAGAGAGCTTCCAGACAGCCTGAACAGAGCGACGATGGACGAACAGGTACCTCGCGACTTCGAGACGCTGCGCGCCACCATTCTGGATCGGCGCGAGAGCTTGCCCAAGCGCATCGCCCAGATCGCCGCCTACGCGCTCGACAATCCCGACGATATCGCCTTCGGCACCGCCGCCAGCATCGCCGCTTCGGCCGGCGTGCAGCCCTCGACCCTGATCCGCTTTGCCCAGCAACTCGGTTTCGATGGTTTCACCAGCCTGCAGCAGGTGTTTCGCGAGCGGCTGCGCGAGCGCAACTCCTCCTATGACGAGCGGCTGCAGGCGCTGCGCGCCAAGGCCGAGGGCGGCGCCGGTCACCGGGCGATCTTCGACGGCTTCATCGCCGCCGCCAGCACCTCGCTCAACGACATTTCCCGCACGCTCGATGACGCGCATCTGGAAGACGCGATTTCGCTGCTGGCGAAGGCGCAGACCATCTATGTCTTGGCCAAGCGACGCTCCTATCCGGTGGCTTCCTACATCGCCTACGCGCTCGGCAAGCTGAAGATCCGCAACCAGCTGATCGAATCGGCTGCCGGGCTGAATGCCGAGATGGTCGGCTTCGCCACACCTGCGGACGCCGTCATCGCCATCAGCTTCTCGCCCTACGCGCCGGCCACGATCGAGGAGGCGCGCGCCATTGCCGAGCAGGGCGTGCCGATCGTTGCCATCACCGACAGCTCATTCTCGCCGCTCGCCCAGTTCGCCAGGGTCTGGTTCGAGGTTGCCGAAGCGGATTTCGCCGGCTTCCGCTCGCTGTCGGCGACAATGGCGCTGGCCATGGCGCTTACCGTCGGCGTCGGCGAGAAGCGGCGCGACGCGACTCGCAAGCGCAAGGCGTGATCGAGCATCCCACCAAGGCAATTTTAGCTCAGGGAATGCTCATTCCATATTGACTATGGATTGGAATTATTATTTCATATTGCCGGCACCACGCCGCCGCTCGCGCGTGTTACCCAAACAATGTTGTCCATGACGACAAGACCGACGGGAGGTTCCAATGAGCGAAGCCGTGGACGCAAGACAGGCGCTGCTCGACGTCATCACGATCGGCCGCGCGTCCGTCGACCTCTATGGCCAGCAGATCGGCTCGCGGCTTGAGGACATCACCACCTTTGCCAAGTCGGTCGGCGGCTGCCCGGCCAACATTTCCGTCGGTACGGCGCGGCTCGGCCTGCGCTCGGCGCTGCTGACGCGCGTCGGCGACGAGCAGATGGGCCGCTTCGTCCGTGAGCAGCTGAAGCGCGAAGGCGTCAATGTCGACGGGCTGAAGACCGACAAGGAGCGGCTGACCGCGCTGGTGCTGCTTTCGGTCGAGAGCGAAGGCGTCTCGCCGATGATCTTCTATCGCTCCGACTGTGCCGACATGGCGTTGGCCGAAGAGGATGTCGACGAGGCGTTCATTGCCTCGGCCCGCGCGATCGTCGTCACCGGCACGCATTTTTCCCGTCCCAACAGCGACGCCGCCCAGCGCAAGGCGATCCGCATCATGAAGGCCAGGGGCGGCAAGGTCGTCTTCGACATCGACTACCGGCCGAACCTGTGGGGTCTCGCTGGCCACGCCGAAGGGTTCGAGCGCTATGTCAAGTCCGACCGGGTCTCGGCCCAGTTGAAGACGGTGCTGCCCGATTGCGACCTCATCGTCGGCACCGAGGAAGAGATCATGATCGCGTCAGGCGCCGACGACTGCCTGAGCGCGCTGAAGACGATCCGCGCCCTGTCCTCGGCCACCATCGTCTTGAAGCGCGGCGCCATGGGCTGCATCGTCTATGACGGGCCGATCAGCGACGATCTCGAGGACGGTATCGTCGGGCAGGGCTTCCCGATCGAGATCTACAATGTACTGGGCGCCGGTGACGCCTTCATGTCCGGCTTGCTGTGCGGCTGGCTCGGCGGCGAAAGCCTTGCCACGGCGGCAACCTGGGCGAATGCCTGCGGCGCCTTCGCCGTGTCACGGCTGCTCTGCGCGCCGGAATATCCGACCTTCGAGGAGCTGCAGTTCTTCCTCAGGAACGGCAGCAAGCATCGGGCGCTACGCAAGGACGAGGCGATCAACCACATCCATTGGGCGACGACACGCCGGCGCGATATCCCTTCGCTGATGGCGCTTGCCTGCGACCACCGTGTGCAGCTCGAGGATGTCGCGACCAAGACAGGCGCCGATCCCGCACGCATCCGCGATTTCAAGGTGCTTGCGGTCAAGGCGGCGGCCAAGGTCGCCGCCGGCCGCGACGGCTACGGCATGCTGATCGACGAGAAACACGGCCGCGAGGCGATGTTCGAGTTCGCCCGCCATCCCTTCGCGTGGCTCGGCCGCCCGGTGGAACTGCCGGGCTCGCGGCCGCTGCGTTTCGAATTCTCGCAGGATATCGGCTCGCAGCTCACCGAATGGCCGGTCGATCACTGCATCAAATGCCTGTGCTTCTACCATCCCGACGATCCGGCGGCCCTGAAGGAAGAACAGCAGCAGAAGCTGCGCGCGCTGTTCGAGGCCGCGCGCAAAGTCGGCCGGGAACTTCTCATCGAGATCATAGCCGGCAAGCATGGCAGGCTCGACGACACGACGATCCCGCGCGCGCTGGAGGAACTCTATGCGCTCGGCATCAAGCCGGACTGGTGGAAGCTCGAGCCGCAGGCGTCGAGCGGCGCCTGGGCCAAAATCGAGGCGGTGATCCTGAAGCACGATCCCTGGTGCCGCGGCATCGTCCTGCTTGGCCTGGAAGCGCCGCAGGACGAGCTGGAAGCCGCCTTCGCCGCCACCGCCAAGGCGCTCATCGTCAAAGGCTTTGCCGTCGGCCGCACCATCTTCGTCCACGCCGCCGAACAATGGCTGGCCGGCAAGATGTCGGACGACGAGGCTGTCGCCGACATGGCGTCGCGCTTCGAACAGCTGACCGAAGCGTGGCTTGCCGCGCGCGGCCGCAAGGCGGCATAACAAGGCGCTGCATAAGGACTGCGGAGGAAAACAATGAGCAAGACAATCCGCCTGACGATGGCGCAGGCGCTGACCCGCTTCCTGTCCCGCCAGATGACCGAGATCGACGGCAAAAAAGTGCCGATTTTCGGCGGTGTCTGGGCGATCTTCGGCCATGGCAACGTCGCCGGCATCGGCGAGGCGCTCTACCAGGTGCGCGACGAGCTGCCGACCTTCCGCGCCCACAACGAACAGGCGATGGCGCATGCGGCGATCGCCTATGGCAAGGCCAATTTCCGACGCCGCTTCATGGCCGCGACCTCTTCGATCGGCCCCGGCGCGCTGAACATGGTGACGGCGGCCGCCCTTGCCCACGTAAACAGGTTGCCCGTCCTGTTTTTGCCGGGCGATGTCTTCGCCAACCGCATTCCCGATCCCGTGCTGCAGCAGGCCGAGGATTTTTCCGACGGCACGGCGACGGTAAACGACTGCTTCCGGCCGGTATCGCGCTATTTCGACCGCATCACGCGGCCGGAACAGATCATCCCGGCGCTCAATCGTGCCATGCAGGTGCTGACCGACCCGGCCGATTGCGGCCCGGTGACGCTGTCGCTCTGCCAGGACGTGCAGGCCGAGGCCTATGACTATCCCGAGAGCTTCTTTGCCGAGCGGGTCTGGCGCCAGCGCCGGCCGCGTCCGGACCGTGGCGAACTGGCGGCGGCCGTCGCGGCGCTGAAGGGCGCCAGGAAGCCATTGATCATCGCCGGCGGCGGCGTTCTCTATTCGCAGGCCTCCGATGAACTGGCCAAATTCGCCGAAGGCGCGGGCATTCCGGTCTGCGAGACGCAAGGCGGCAAGTCCTCGCTGCCCGACGATCACAAGCTCAACATGGCGGCGGTCGGCGTCACCGGCACCTCGGCCGCCAACCGGCTGGCGGAAGAGGCCGATGTCGTGCTCGCCATCGGCACGCGCCTGCAGGATTTCACCACCGGCTCGTGGGCGCTGTTCAAGAATTCCGGCAAGACCATCATCGGGCTCAACGTGCAGCCCTTGGATGCCGGCAAGCACCGGGCGCTGCCGCTGGTCGCCGACGCGGCCGAAGGGCTCGCGGAACTCGCCGCCGCGCTGAAAGGCTGGAAGGCGCCTGACGTCTGGACCGACAATGCGGCCACCGGCAAGAAGGCCTGGCAGGCCGATGCGGCCAAGGTGACGGCCTCGACCAATGCCGCTTTCCCCTCCGACGCGCAGGTGATCGGCGCCGTGCAGCGCGCCATGGGCTCTGGCGTGACGCTGCTGCATGCGGCAGGCGGCCTTCCCGGCGAATTGCACAAGCTCTGGCAGGCCGGCGCGCCCGGCTCCTATCACGCCGAATACGGCTTCTCGACCATGGGCTACGAGATCGCCGGCGGGCTCGGCACCAAAATGGCCAAGCCCGACGAGGAGGTCGTCGTCATGATCGGCGATGGTTCCTATCTGATGCTGAACTCCGAGATCGCCACCTCGGTGATGCTCGGCCTGAAGCTGACCATCGTGCTGCTCGACAACAGGGGTTTTGGCTGCATCAACCGGCTGCAGATGGCGACCGGCGGCGCCAACTTCAACAATCTTCTGAAGGACTCGCGTCACGAGGTCCTGCCCGACATAGACTTCGCCGCGCATGCGGCGAGCATGGGCGCGATATCAGAGAAAGTGCCGTCGATCGCCGAGCTGGAGAACGCGTTGCAGAAGGCCAAGAAGAACGACCGCACCACCGTGCTGGTCATCGACACCGATCCGCTGGTTTCCACCGATGCCGGCGGCCACTGGTGGGACGTGGCGGTGCCGGAAGTGTCGGCGCGCAGCCAGGTGAACGCGGCGCGCAAGGCCTATGACGAGAAGCGGCGGATGCAGACCATCGGCGATTGACGCCGGCGCCGCCCCACCCCGCTGCTTCGCAGCGACCCTCCCCACAAGGGGGAGCGTGAACCAAATTGAAACCGGAGTGACGACTTGAAAGCCAAACTGGGCATGTCCCCCATTGCATGGTGGAACGACGATCTTGCCGAACTCAGCGATGACGTGTCGCTGGAGGAATGTCTGCGCCAGTCGCGCTCGGCCGGTTTCACCGGCATGGAAATGGGCCGCCGCTTCCCCAACGACCCCAAGGTGATGCTGCCGATCCTGAAAGCCGCCGACGTAACGCTATGCGGCGGCTGGTTCTCGGGCACGCTGGTCGACGAGGAGATGGCTGCCAACAAGGACCGCATCCAGCCGATGATCGACCTGTTCAAGGCGGTCGATGCGCCCTGCATCGTCTATGGCGAGGTCGGCCGCTCGATCCAGGGAGACCGCTCCAAGCCGCTCGCGACCAAGCCGAAGCTCACCGGTGACGAGATGAAAGCCTATGGCAGGCGCCTGACCGAATTCGGCGAATGGTGTGCGGAACAAGGCATGCCGCTGTCCTATCACCATCATATGGCGGCCGTGGTCGAGACCGAGCCGGAGCTCGATGCCTTCATGCGCCATTCCGGCGAAGGCATCCCTCTGCTGCTCGATGCGGGCCATCTGGCGTTTGCCGGCGGCGATGTGCTGCGCGCCATCGACAACCATCACAAGCGCATCAGCCATGTCCATGTGAAGGACGTGCGCATGGATGTGATCGACAAACTCGACCGTACGAAGCAGTCCTTCCTCGACGCGGTGGCCCTCGGCGCCTTCACCGTGCCGGGCGACGGTTCGCTCGACTTCGGCGCCATCGTGCAGCGCTTCGCCGATCACGGCTACGAGGGCTGGTTCGTGGTCGAGGCCGAGCAGGATCCCAGGAAGAACCCGCCGCTCAAGATGGCGCAGGTCGGCTACAAGGAGCTGATGCGGGTGATGACATTAGCCGGCTACACGGTCGAGACGCAAGGTTTTCCGAATGCCTGAAGGCTGGATTCGCCGTGACGCCCGGTCTATCTGAGGACAGATTGCTGAATTTCGGATGGCGCGATGAAAGATTATGAACACCCGTTCTTCCGCCCGCTTTGGCGGCGCATCGCCGTCGTCGCGGTCTGCCTGATCTGGTCGGTGATCGAATTCGCCACCGGCACGCCGTTCTGGGGCGTCATTGCCCTCGGTTTCGCCGGCTACGGCGCCTGGCAGTTTTTCTATCTCTACAAGCCGGTGGAGGAGGCGAAGGCGACGCCTGAGGAACCCAAGGGCGCCGTCGAACCCAAGGAATGATGGAAGAAGTTCCAGTGGATTGGATACGTGCGTAACGGATCGCATACCTTGGTGACTGGCCGAAACGCTCCTTGCCTCGTCATCCTAGGGCGGAGCAAGGAGCGCAGCGACGCGGCGCAGACCCTAGGATGACGAAGTTGGAAGGCGCCGGCCAATCCGAAGATTCGTGATGGCCCTTTCAAACGAGCGGCTTGGCTTCACGCCTGTAGCCGTCAAGCCAATGGGATAGGAGAGACAAAATGTCCAAACTGCTCGTCAAAGCCGACAAGGGCCATGGCCGCGTCGCTCATGTGACGCCGAAAAGCGCCGGCTGGACCTATGTCGGTTTCGACCTGCATCGGCTGAAGCCGGGCGAAAGCGCCTCTGGAAAGACGGACGACCGCGAGGTCTGCCTGGTGTTCGTGACTGGCAAGGGTACCGCCAAAGCCGGCGGCAAGGATCTCGGCCTGCTCGGCGAGCGCATGTCGACCTTCGAGGGCAAGCCGTGGTCCGTCTACGTGCCGCAGGGATCGGACTGGTCGGTGACGGCCGATACCGAGCTGGAACTTGGCGTCTGCTCGGCACCCGGTCTTGGCGGCGGCCTGCCGGTCCGGGTGATCGGACCGGACGATCTCGGCCAGGAGGTGCGCGGCAAGGGCACCAATACGCGCTATGTCACCAACATCCTGCCGGAGGGCCAGCCCGCCGACTCGCTGCTGGTGGTCGAGGTCATCACGCCCGGCGGCCACACGTCGAGCTACCCGCCGCACAAGCACGACCAGGACAACCTGCCCGCTGAATCCTATCTCGAGGAAACCTACTATCATCGCCTCAACCCGCCGCAGGGCTTTGCCTTCCAGCGTGTCTATACCGATGCCGATCAGGATGGCCATCGCGCGCTCGACGAAGCCATGGCGATCGAGGACGGCGACGTGGTGCTGGTGCCCAGGGGATATCACCCCTGCGCCGCCTGCCATGGTTATGACCTCTATTATCTCAATGTGATGGCCGGGCCGAAGCGGACGTGGAAATTCCACAATGCGCCCGAGCACGAATGGTTGATGAAGGCCTGAGCGTTCTGCGTTTCCGGCTGAACTTGTTGGTCCAGCTCGGAAAAATCGTCGGCTAACGACCCTGAGGGTCGATTTGCCTTCGAAAACCCTTCAAAGCTTCGTCAATCCGTCATGGAAATCACCTATGGCAACCTTCTGACGAGGACTTTCGATGCGTTATGCCATCTATTTCACTCCCAGGCAGGACGAGCCGCTGGCGCGAATTGCCGCCAACTGGCTGGGCCGCGACCCGTTTGGTGCCGCGACCAGGCCGGTTGAGGCCGTTGCCGACCTGGCGGCGGCGGAAGTGGCCTTCCACACCGCTTCGGCGCGCCGCTATGGCTTTCACGCCACGCTGAAAGCGCCTTTCCGCCTGGCTGCCGACGAGACCGAGGCTTCGCTGCGAGCGGCGCTCGATCATTTTGCCGAGGTGACGCCTGTCGTAACGATCCCGCGCCTGGTCGTCAGCCAGATCGACAGCTTCTTCGCGCTGGTGCCGGAAGGTCCGCTGCCTCCGCTCAACCGCTTCGCCGACGACGTCGTGCGCGATTTCGACCGGTTTCGCGCGCCGTTGAGCGAGGCCGAGATCGAGCGGCGCAGCCCGGATTCGCTGAAGCCGGCCGAGTTTCGCAATCTCTGCCAATGGGGTTACCCCTATGTCTTCGAAACCTTCCGCTTCCACATGACCCTGTCCGGCCGGGCCGGACCACAGGAAAGCCCTCGCCTGCGCACCGCGATCGACAGCCTTTTCGCCGATGTGTTGCGCCAGCCCGTGCTGGTGGATGCGCTGACATTGTTTGTCGAACCCGAACCCGGTGCGCCATTCATGGTGCTTTCCCAGCACGCGCTCGGACGCCGCCCGGCCCGGAAGATCGCCTGAACCAACCCGACCGCAAGAGCCAAGGACTAGCCTAAAATGACCACCGAAACTGTCCTTTCCAACGCCCGCATCGTACTTGCCGACGAGATCGTCGAAGGGTCGCTGGTGCTGCGCGACGGCTTTATCGCCGGCATCGATGCTGGCACTGGCCGCATCGGCGAGGACATGGGCGGCGACTTCATCATTCCAGGGCTGGTCGAACTCCACACCGATCATCTCGAGGGCCATTATGCGCCGCGGCCGAAAGTGCGCTGGAACCCGATCGCCGCGGTGCTTGCGCATGACGCGCAGGTCGCGACCGCCGGCATCACCACCGTGCTCGATGCCTTGCGCGTCGGCATGGACGAGGACGCCGACCTGACATTGGACGATATCCGCAAGCTGGCCGACGCGATCGAGGACAGCGTCGCGCAGGATCGTCTGCGGGCCGATCACTTCCTGCATCTTCGCTGTGAGGTCTCGGCGCCGGACTGCCTCAAGGCATTCGCCAATTTCGACGGCGACGAGCGGGTCAGGCTGGCATCGCTGATGGACCATGCGCCGGGCCAGCGCCAGTTCGTCAACCTTGAAACCTATGCCTACTACTATCAGCGCAAGCTGAAACTCTCGGATCGCGACTTCCAGAAATTCTGCGAGAAGCGGATGACCGAATCGGCGCAGAATTCGGGGCCGAACCGCGTCTTCATCGCCGCCGCCTGCCAGGAGCGCGGCATCGTGCTCGCCAGCCACGACGACGCCACGTCGGCCCATGTCGACGAGGCCATCGAGCAGGGCGTGCGGGTTGCCGAGTTCCCGACCACCGAGGAAGCGGCACGGGCCTCGAAGGCCGCCGGGCTCGGCGTGCTGATGGGGGCGCCCAATGTCATGCGCGGCGCCTCGCATTCGGGCAATGTTTCGGCCCGTACCTTGGCCAGCGACGGCCTGCTCGACATCCTGTCGTCTGACTACATCCCCTTCAGCCTGATCCAGTCGGCCTTCTTCCTCGGCGACATGGTCGAAGGCATTTCGCTGCCGCAGGCCGTCGCCATGGTTTCGAAGAACCCGGCGCAGGCCGTCGGCCTTGATGATCGCGGCGTCATCGAGCAGGGGCGCCGCGCCGATCTGGTGCGCGTGCGCGTCGACGATCATGTTCCGGTCGTGCGCACCGTCTGGCGGCAGGGACGCCGGGTGGCATGATGGTGTCGGCCTTGATCGAGCGCGAACTGTCCGCCGAAACCTTTCCGATCCGTCACGGCGTCTTTGTCGCTGTCGTGGGCCCAAGCGGTGCCGGCAAGGACACGGTGATCGGCTACGCCAAGGCGCTCTTCGCCGACGAGACGCAGTTGGAGTTCGTGCGCCGCGTCATCACCAGGCCGAGCGATGCGGCGAGCGAGGATCACGACACGCTGGCCGATGCCGCCTTCGCCGAGGCCGATGCCGACGGCGCCTTCGCTATCTCCTGGGAGGCGCATGGCCTGCGCTATGGCCTGCCTGCCGATGTCGACTGGTCCGTTTCCAACGGACACGTTGTCGTGGCCAACGTGTCGCGCGCGATCATCCCCACTCTGCGCGAACGCTATGCCAATCTGGCGATCGTGGAGATCACCGCTTCGCCCGAGGTACTGGCCGAGCGGCTGGCGATTCGCGGCCGCGAGTCGCGCGGCGAAGTGCTGGCGCGGCTTGCGCGCAGCGCCAATGTGACCTTGTCCGGCCCCGGCGTCACCTCGATCGACAACAGCGGTCCGCGCGAGGTGGCCGGCGAGCGCTTCGCCGAGCTGCTGCGCAAGGCGATGGCCTTCTCCGACATGTCGGGTCTGATCTAAGCCAAGATCCTCCAGCTCCGATTTCGGCACATCACGATGCCGCGACCGCTGCTTGCAGCGGTCCGTGGCCGCTTATCTTCGAGCGGGCGACATGGTCGCGTGCGCCTGACGGGCGTCGTCACATCCCTGTAACAGACATTTCGGATTGTGGCTCTCGTTGTAATCACTACAGACAAGTGAGCGGGCCGGCCACCATGACCTATGATGCCTCGGAAGACCGAAGGATGACGGTCGATGCCCGTGTTCAGGCGGCACTCGAAAGCTTGCCGCCGGCCGAGCAGCGCATGGCGCGGTTCTTCGTCGACCAGAAGCAGTCGGTCCTGCTGGGGTCGGCGGCCGAGATCGCAGAACTCGCCGGCACCAGCGATGCGACCGTCGTGCGGACGGCGCGCTCGCTTGGTTTCGACAGCCTCTCGGCGCTTCGCCAGATGCTGTTGTCTGACCTGACCGGCACGCCATCCCCAGGCAAGCGCCTGGCGCGCACCTTGCAGGAGACCGGCGACGACAGTGCCGGGGCACTGCGGCATGTGATCGACCTCCATGAGAGCGTGCTCGAAGTGCTCAAGCGTCCGGAGATGGCGGCGGCTTTCGAGCGCAGCGTCGACATCCTGGCGCGGGCCAGCCGCCGCCATGTCTTCGGCATAGGTCCATCGGGCGCCATGGCCGACTATGCCAGTTTGCAGTTCAACCGGATCGGCCTGCCGACCAGCGCGCTGTCGGTATCGGGAATTGCGCTCGCCGATCGCCTGCTGTGGCTCGGCAAGGGCGACGCCGTGCTGATGATGGCCTACGCGCCGCTCTATCGCGAGGTGGAAGTCGTGCTCGATCATGCCGCGCGTTTCGACATTCCGGTGGTGCTTATCAGTGACAATCTGGCTCCGCTGGTTCCCGGCAAGGTGGCGGAGAGCCTCCCGGTTCCGCGCGGCAAGGCCGATCACCTGGCCATGCATGGCGGCACGATCGTCCTCATCGAGGCGATGATCATCGGGTTGGCGAAACGAAACAGCGATGCCGCCTTTGATGCCCTCGAGCGGCTGAGCACGGTTCGGGGATCGATCGACAAGGCCTGGATAAAGCGCGGCGTTCGCAAGAATAAATATAATAAAAACTAGGAACTCTGCAAACGACACAAAACATTCAACCTATTCATGCATGATACGATGGGACTTACTGCGCCCATGGAAAATCCACTGGAGAGCAAGATGAACGCACGTACAAGTTTCTATTTGGCAATTGGCTTGAGCGCGCTTGCCACGGCAGCACCTGCCTCGGCATCCGACCTCGTGCTTTATGACGCGCTCGATTTCGCCGGCCCGGTGGCCAAGGCCTTCCAGGCCAAGACCGGCCTCACCGTCGATGTCGTCGAGCCCGGCAGCACCGGCGAGACGCTGGGCAAGATCGCCGCCGAAGGCAGCAATCCGCAATTCGACATCGTCTGGCTCGACGGCTCCGCCGTGATGGAGCGCATGGCGGCAGATCATGTGCTGCAGGCCATTCCCGCCGCCGCCTACGACAAGGTGGCCTTCACCGATCTCGGCAAGTCGCTGATCCCGCAAAGCCACGCCTTCCTGCCGACCGGCACCAGCACCACGGCCATCGAGGTCAACACCAAGAAAGTGCCAGCCGGCAAGATGCCCAAATCCTGGGCCGATCTTCAGTCCTTCGCCGGCGGCGTCGCGGCCAAGGATCCCAACCTGTCGGGACCGGCCTATCAATGGCTGGCCGGCTTCTTCCAGACCAACGGCCTCGATGCCGGCAAGGCTCTCCTGGCCAAGACGCTGACCAACAAGTCCCTGTCCGGCCTGTCAAGCGGCGGCAAGGTGAACAAGGCCGTGCTGACCGGCGATGCCTCCGTCGGCATCAACCAGGACAGCGCCATCTTCTCAAAGATCGCCGCCGGCGAACCCGTCGTCGCGGTCTACCCCAGCGAGGGCTCGGTATCCCTGCCGCAAGGCCTCGGCATCAGCGCCAAGACCCAGCACATGGACGCGGCCCGGAAATTCATCGACTTCGTCACCAGTGCCGAAGGCCAGGCCGCCATGCAGAATGGCGACGACACCGACTTCTTCTACATCCCGATCATCAAGGGCATCAACGCCAAGCCAGGCCGCGAGACCAACATCACCTACACGCATCTCGACGATGCCGTGGCCTCGGCTCACGAGACCGAGTGGAAGCAGTGGTACAAGGCCAGTTTCGTCCAGTGATCCGGCTGTTTGGGAAATGACGATCCTCCAGCATTCCAACGCCGCGGCCTTTGCCCGCGGCGTTGGCGCAGGAAAGCCGCCGCTAGGCCGCCTGTCGACGCTCGCTCGCCACGGCGGGCCATTTGCCGTCTACGCCGTGTTTGCCTTGCTGATCGGATTGCCGCTTGCCCTGGTGCTGGTCCAGACGGTCATGCCCGGCCTGTTTGCCGCGCAAGACGCCAGCAACAGTCTGAGCCTCGAGCCCTTGGCCCGTGTCTTCAATTCTCCCTATGTCGCGGGCTCGGTCCTGCATTCGCTTGAGCTAGGCATGTTCGTCGCCTGCACTACGACGGCGCTGGGCGGCGCTTTCGCGGTGCTCGTCCAGCGCTGCGACATTCCGGGCCGGACAGCAATTTCAATGGTGCCATGGCTGGTTTTCCTGACACCGTCCTATCTGAAGGCGCTCGCCTGGGTGCTGCTGATGTCTTCCGGTGGTTACCTGGCTCAATTCGGGCTGCTGCCTGCTTCGCTGGGCTCCGCGTTTTTCGGCCTGACCGGCCTGGTGTTCGTCCACACGCTCAGCCTGTTTCCGCTGGCCGCCTTCATCATCGGCAGCGCGCTGGCCGGACTGGGCAGCGAACTGGAGGATGCAGCGCGGCTCTCCGGCGCCGCTCCGCTCAGGATCTGGCTGCGCATCAACGGCCCCTTGCTGGCGCCGGCCATCGCCTTGAGCTTCATCGCCACCTTCGCCGAGGTGCTGTCAGACTTCGGCTTGGCCTCGACCATTGCCAGAATGTCGAATTTTGGTGTCCTGACCTATGGCATCTACGCTGCCGCAAGTGATTATCCGGTCGATTTTCCCGCCGCCGGCGCCCAGGCGCTCGTCCTGCTCAGCCTCGTCCTGCTCGTCGTGGTGGCGGACCGGCTGTTGCGCCGCCGCGCCGATCCGCGCCTGATTTCGGGCCGCGCCAGGCCAGCCAGGCTCTACAATCTCGGCAGATGGCGCTGGCTCGCCATGGCGGCGGCCTTTGCCATTGCCTTCCTGGCGCTGGCATTGCCGCTGACCGCGATCGCGGCGCGTGCCTTGACGCAGACGCTGGGCCACGGGCTCATCTGGAGCAATTTTACCGCAGCCAATGTGGTGGCGGCGCTCAGCCTGAACACCGCGGCCAATGACGGCTTGCTGCGCAGTCTCTTCTATGCTGGGCTGACGGCGCTCATCGCCAGTTCCCTCGCCTTGCTCCTGTCGGCGCAACTCGACCGCGCGGGCCCAGTTCTGCGCAGCGCCGTCGTCGGCCTGTCGCTGGGATCGGTGGCGATACCGGGCATCGTGCTCGGCTTCGGCTATATCCTTGTGTGGAATCGCCTGCCTGGTTTCCGCGACTGGCCGTTTCCCCATTATGGCGATGGCTCGCTGCTGGTCACGGGCTATGTCGCGGCAGCGCTTCCTTACTGTCTGGTGGTGATCCTTTCGGCCATCGGCCAGCTGGCGCCAGGCTTGACGGATGCGGCGCGCCTGCACGGCGTCGGGGCGACCCGCCGGTTGCTGGCAATCACCTTGCCGCTGATCCTGCTGAGCGTGGTGACGGCCTTCCTGTTGACGTTCATCCGCACCGTGTTCGAACTGCCGATCTCGCAAATGCTTATTCCCCGGAGCGGCCCGCCGGCGCCGACGCTCATCCTGAAGCTGTTCAGCCACGATCGGGACGGATTGGCGTCGGCGATCGCGCTGGTCGCCATGGCGGCCGCGGGCATGGGTGCCGCGCTGGTCTGGTATCCGCTTCGGCGGTTCGTCAGACCGCGCCGGAGTGCGGCGCTTGTCGATGCGGGCCACCACCAGACCGTCGGAGTGGAACCCTTGTCATGACCGCATCCCTGCATTGTGCCGGCATTTGCAAGTCGCTCGGCGGGCGCCCCATCCTGATCGACCTGGACCTCAAGATCGATGCCGGCGAAGTGGTGTCGCTTCTCGGTGCCAGCGGCTCCGGCAAGACCACGCTTCTGCGCATCATCGCCGGGCTGGTCGCACCCGAAAAGGGATCGATCACGCTGGACGGACGGGTCGTATGGAGCGAGACATCGGTCGTGCCTCCTGAAAAGCGGCGGATCGGCATGGTCTTCCAGGACTATGCGCTGTGGCCGCATATGACGGTGGCCAACAATCTCGCCTTCGGCCTGCGCGCGCAGCGGCTTTCGGAGCAGGAAATCGCCCAGCGGGTGAACCATGCGTTCGACGTCACCCGCCTTGCTCCCTACAAGGATCGCTATCCCACGGAATTGTCCGGCGGCCAGCAGCAGCGCGTCGCCATCGCGCGCTGCCTCGCGGCGCGTCCGGCGCTGATGCTGTTCGACGAACCGCTGAGCAACCTCGATGCCGCGCTGCGCGAGGACATGCGCATCGAGATGATGGAGATGGTGCGCCGCGAAGCCATCACGGTCGTCTATGTGACGCATGACCAGGCGGAGGCCATGGCGGTCTCCGACCGTATAGCCATCATGCGGGCAGGCGAGATCGTCCAGTTCGACACGCCACGCGCCATCTATGAAGCGCCGGCCGATTCTTTCGTGGCGGGCTTCATCGGCGGCTTTTCGATCGTTCGCGGGCAGGTAAGGGACGAGCATTTCAGGATCGCCGACAGTGATGCCGAAACCGTGCGCACGCCGGGCGCCCGATCCGGCGCAGGCATGCTGGTCATCCGTCCCGAGGACGCCCGGCCGGCGGACGCCTATCCCGGCAATCGATTGCAGGGCAAGGTGCTGTCGAGCGCTTTCCAGGGCCGATGCTGGCGGCTGGCGGTCGATCTCGGACAACAACGCATACGGCTCGACTGGCCCGAAGCGCCGCCTATTGGCGCCGCGCTTGCCTTTTCGTTGCCACCGGAGCGCTGTGTGGTGCTGACCGCATAGTGATCCCGGATCGCACTCCCGAAGCTGGAAATGACCGGCCAAAAAGATCATGGTCGAACGAGACAAGACAGGAAGCCTTGATGCAGACACTGACACCCATTCTCTCGACAGTCACGGCGGCATTTCTCGCCTCCCTGGTCGAGGTCGTCGAAGCTTTCACCATAGTGCTCGCGGTGGGGGTGACACGCAGCTGGCGTCCGGCTTTGACGGGTGCCGCGCTGGCGCTGGCGGTGCTGGCGGCCCTGGTGCTGGCGTTCGGGCCGCTGCTGGCGCTGGTGCCGATCACCACGCTGCAGTTCGCCGTCGGGGCGTTGCTGATCCTGTTCGGCATGCGCTGGTTGCGAAAGGCCATCCTGCGCAGCGTCGGCGTCATCGCCCTGCATGACGAGGAGGCGGCTTTCGCCAAGGAAACCGCCGCGCTGCACCGGCAGGCCGGAGATCGGCGCGCCGACTACCTCGCCGGACTGGCGTCCTTCAAGGCGGTGCTGCTCGAGGGTGTCGAGGTGGTGTTCATCGTCATTGCCGTCGGTGCCGCGCACGGGCAGACGCTATACGCCAGCATGGGCGCGCTGGCCGCCTTCATCCTGGTCATGCTTATCGGCCTGGCGGTTCACCGTCCGCTGGCGCGCGTGCCGGAAAATGCGCTTAAATTCGTGGTCGGGCTGATGCTGACCAGCTTCGGCATCTTCTGGACCGGCGAGGGGATCGGCGCCAACTGGCCGGGCGCCGATCTTGCCCTGCTCGCCATCTTCGCCATCGTCGCGCTGGCGTCCTTCGCCATGGTGCGCTGGTTGCGCGGCACCCGTCCAACAGCAGCCGGAGGGCTCGCCCGATGAACGTTCTCCGTCTTGTCGCCAGGGAATTCTTCGGCATGTTCGTCGATGACGGCAGTCTGGCGCTGCTGGCGCTGGTCCTGGTGGCCGCCGTTACCGCGGCGGTGAAGCTGCTCGCACTGCCACCGCTGCTTGGCGGCGCGCTGCTGCTGGTCGGCTGCCTCGCCATTCTTTTGCAGAGCGTTCGCCGCGCCGCACGCACGAGCAGCAGGTAGTTGAGGACTTATTCCGCGGCCGCGCCGACCGCGCCCTTGCGGGCGGCATCGACCATCCGCCGGCGCGCCCGGAACACGCCCCATTGCTGGTCGACCAGCACGCCGATGAGGATGACGCCACCCATCACCGCGAAGTTGAGCGAAGAGGGAATGCCGAGCAGGTTGACCAGGTTCTGCAATTCCTGCAGCAGCACCGTGCCAAGGATGACGCCGATCAGCGAGCCTTCGCCGCCGCGCAGCGAGAAGCCGCCGAGCACGGCGGCGGCAATGGCGTAGAGCTCGTAGAACTGGCCATGGCTGGCCGGCGAGATCGAGCGCGTGTACATGGCGAAATAGATCGCCGACAGCGCCGTCAGCACGCCGCAGATGACGTAAGCCGCCATGACGACGCGGCCGGTGCGGATGCCCGAATATTTCGCCGCCTCCTCGTTCTTGCCGATGGCGTAGAGATAGCGCCCGAACACCGAGCGGTGCAACACCACCCACATGACGATGGCGATGACGATCAGCGCGAAGAAGGAGTTCGGCACGCCCCAAGAGCGGCCAGCGGTCAGGAATTCGAGATCGGGAAAATTCTGGCCGAAGGCGAAACCGGCGGTGCCATCGGCGGTGTAGAAGCGCGCGACGCCGCGATAGATCAAAAGGCCGCACAAGGTGACGACGAAGGGCTGCAGCTTGAGCCGCGTGATCAGCCAGCCATGCGCCAGGCCGATGATGGCGCCGAGCACCAGGATCAGCACCAAGGCGATCGGCCATCCCATGCTGCGCACGGCGATGAAGTCGATGAACAATGTGCCGAGCAGCGCGACGACGGAGCCGACGGACAGCTCGATGCCGCCGGTGATGATGACGAAGGCCTGGCCGATCGACAGAATGCCGAACAGACCGATGAGATTCGAGGTGTTGGCGAGATTGATCGGCAGGAGGAAGCGCGGATTGATGATGGCAACGACCGCTCCGACCACCAGGATCAGGATCAGCAGGCCGAGATCTTTCTTTGTCATCGTCGTCTCCGCTTAGCTAAAGCGCGTCGCGCGCTTCAGCTTTTGTTTATGCATGCCGTTGCCGCAAAACCGAGGGTCACTTTTGCGCGGCATGCATTAGTTTGCCGGCTTGCCCACCGCGAGCAAAAGCACGTTTTCCTGGCTGAACTGATCCTTGTCGAGAATGCCCGAGATCTGGCCCTCATGCATGACGGCGATGCGGTCGGACACGCCGATCACTTCTTCCATGTCGCTGGAGATCATCAGCACGGCGACGCCGGCATCCGCCAGCGCCCGCATCAGCCCGTAAATCTCGGCCTTGGCGCCGATGTCGATGCCGCGCGTCGGCTCGTCGAGGATCATCACCTTCGGGTTCATGGCCAGCCATTTGCCGAGCACGACCTTTTGCTGGTTGCCGCCCGACAGCGTGCCGGTGCGCGTCTGCACCGAAGGCGCCTTGATGCCGAGATTCTTCTTCTGCTTCTCGGCGGTAGCGACTTCCGCGCTGTTGGAGACCAGCGTGCGCTTCGCATGCGCGGGCAAATTGGGCAGTGAAATATTCTGCGCGATCGACAGGTCGAGCAGGATGCCGGTCAGCTTGCGGTCTTCCGGCACGAGGAAAATGCCTTGCGCGACGGCGTCCGCCGCGCTGGCCAGTGCAAGTGGCTTGCCGTTGAGTTCCAGCGTGCCGCCAAGGCTGGCTTCGATGCCGAAGAACACCCGCGCCAGTTCGGTGCGGCCGGAGCCGACAAGGCCGGCAAGGCCAAGGATTTCGCCACGCCTGACGTCGAGATCGACCGGCCGGCTGGGGTAGGTGGGGGTGCGGACCGCCTTGGCCGACAGCGCGACGGCACCAGGGGCTCGCGCGGCCTCGGAGGCCTTCTCGCGTTCCTTCAGCATGCGGCCGATCATCAGCTTGACCATCTGGTCGTGGTTGATGTCGCGCTTGCCCAGCGTGCCGGCCAGCATGCCGTCGCGCAGCACGACGACCCGGTCGGCGACGCGCTCGATCTCGTGCAGGCGGTGCGAAATGAAGATGACGCTGATGCCGTCGGCCTTCAGCGCCTTGATGACGTCGAGCAGCTTGTCGGTTTCGGCGAGCGGCAGGCTCGATGTCGGCTCGTCGAGGATGACCAGCCGGGCCTTGATCGACAGCGCCTTGGCGATCTCGACCATCTGCTGCTGCGCCAGCGAGAGATCCGCGACCTGCGTGTCGGCGGAAAAATTGGCGCCCACGCGCTTCAGCAGCGGCGCCACCATTTCGCGTAGTTTCCCGCGGTCGACCAGCCTCAGCGGCCCGGCACGCAGCGGTTCGCGGCCGAAGAAGATGTTGGCGGCGACGTCGAGATTTTCGAACAGGTTGAGTTCCTGGTGGACGAAGGCGATGCCGGAACCCAGGCTGCCTTCGACCGTCAGGTCCTTGTGGGCGGTGCCGTCGACGGTGATGGTGCCGGTATCAGGCGTGGTGACGCCGCCGAGGATCTTCATCAGCGTCGACTTGCCCGCGCCATTCTCGCCGACAAGGCCGATGACCTCGCCCGGCCTGACCTCCATGGAAAACCCGTCGAGCGCCACGACGCCCGGATAGGTCTTGCGCACGTTCTCGAGGCTGAGGAACGGAGTGGTCGCCGCGATGGATGTGTCGGAATAATTCATCATGCCTGACAGCAGCCGGTGAGCCAAAGCGGCCCGTTCTGCAGACTGACGATCCCGGCAGGGTTCGTCAATGCGAACAGCCGGCTCAAGCGAGTTGAGCCGGCTGAACTGTCCGTGGTCTTAGTTTCCAGCCATCGCCTTCAGATTTTTGGCATAGGCGTCGACATCATCCTTGCCGATGATCTTGGTCGGGATAATGATCAGATTGCCGGCCGGGATGCCCGACTTGTCGCCCTTGAGATAGGCGGCCATCAGCTTCATTCCCTGATAGGCCCATTCGAAGGGCTGCTGCACGACGGTGGCGGCAATGGTGCCTTCCTTGACGCCGCCCAGCGTGATCGGATCGTCATCGAAGCCGACGACGGTGATCGAGCCGAGCTTGCCGGCGTCGCGCAGCGCTTCATAGATGCGCGGCGTGTTGTAGGAGTAGAAGCCGACCATGCAGGTGACATCGGGGCTGGCGACCAGCGCGTCCTCGACATTCTTCTTGGCGCGTGCCTGGTCGATGTCGTCGCCGCGCACGTCGATCAGTTCGATCTTGGTGCCGGCGAGGCCATCCTTCATGCCCTGGATGCGCTCCTTGGCATTGTCGGCGCCGAGCAGGCCGACGAAGCCCAGGCACTTGCCGCCGTTCGGCATCGCCTTCTTGGCGATTTCGGCCGCCTGCTTGCCGGCATCGACATTGGACGAGCCGATATAGGCGACGCGCTTGGTCTGGGGGGCGTCACTGTCGGTGGTGAACAATGCCGTTTGCGAGGCGATCTTGTTCAGACCATCGGTCGAGGTCTTGGGATCAACGGCCGAGACCATGATGCCCTTTACGCCGGCGGTCACCAGATCGTCCATCAGCCGCTGCTGGATGGCGACCGAGGATTGTTCGGGATATTTGAGTTCGAGCGTGTAGCCGGGCAGTTCGCCCTGCGCCTTCTTGACGCCGGCTTCGGCCGCTTTCCAGAAATCGGAAGCGCCGTTGACGACGAAGGCCAGCGTCGGCTTGTCGTCGGCGCGTGCGATGGCCGTCGCCGCCAGGCCGACAACCAGGGCCGCGGCGGCCACGGATGCATTGCGTATCAAGGATTTCATGTTCAACCTCCCGTTTTGGTCAGTCGGAGGACTGACCGGACTAGATCACTGGATTGTCTTGCATACTGGAAATTGCCGTTTGCGGCTTGGACGCCCCTCCTCCTCAAGGGTTCCGGCACGGAAAAGACTGGCGTCGTTCCCAGCCACGGCCACGGACTTTAGACAACCATTCTTCATTCGTAAATAGTCCGATTTGTCTGACATATCACATATGCGAGACAAGGTTGGCGGAGGCAGATATCCGCTCGCCATCGGACCATTCACAGACACTCCCCACCGCAGCCGGACCCGACCGGGCCGGATGCGATGGATTGACGGTACAGCGCATTTTTGTATTAGTAAACACTATTAGCACGGGATTGGCGTGGCAGTGCGAGGAGGCCATCTCCAGACAGATTTGCCGGATGCTGTGATCCCCGTACACCAAGCCGGAGCCCTGCGATCTCGGGATTTTTCGAGGCCCGAGCCTGCACGAGCGATGGACCACAAGTATGATAATAGTTATAAACGAAATCGATGCGCCCGCGAACCGGCGGCGTCACGCCATCTTGCCGGCCCGGCAGGCCGTCGCTAGACAGGCTGGGGATCGGGGGACATCTGCTGCATGAGCGAGACGACGGATCATCCGGCCACCGCAACCGCGAAGCGCCGCAAGGCGGCGGCAAAGCCCAAGGGCCGCGTCACCATGACCGACATTGCGCGTGCCGCAGGCTGCTCGCAGGCGACGGTTTCCTTCGTGCTCAACAATTCGCCGGGCATCCGCCTGTCGCAGCAGACCCGCGAGCGGGTGATCGAGGCGGCGCGGGCGCTCGGCTACAGCGCCCCTGCCTTCTCGGCGCTGAACAAGCCCGCTACCGCTTTCGAGGGGACCTTCGATGGACTTGACGGCGTGATCGGCTTCGCCGTCGACCAGCTGGCCACCAGCCCGGAAGCCGTTGTCGCCATCGAGGGCGCGCGCCAGGCCTCGTGGAATGCCGGCAACGTGCTTTTGGTGGCGCAGACCATGGGCGACGCCGTGATGGAGCCGCGGGCCATCGCAGCCCTCACCAAGCGCGGCATCTCGGCGCTGATCTACATGACCATCTTCACCCGCGAGATCACGGCGCCCGACTTCCTCTACGGCCTCGACATCCCCGTGATCCTGCTCAACTGCTACACATCGGATTACGCCTTCCCCGCCGTGGTGCCGTCCGAGATCGCCGGCGGCCAGAGCTCGACGCGTCACCTGATCAGCCACGGCCACCGCCGCATCGCCACCATTACGGGCGAACCCTGGATGCAGGCCGCGCAGGACCGCCTGAAAGGCTACCGCCGCGCGCTCGCCACCGCCGACATCCCGTTCGACCCCGAACTGGTGGTCGAGGGCGACTGGTCGGCCAGCGCCGGCTACGCCGCGACCGTCAAGCTGCTGGCCCTGAAGGATCGCCCCACCGCCATCTTCTGCCAGAACGACCGCACCGCGATCGGCTGCTACGAAGCGCTGAAGGAAGCCGGCCTGCACATTCCCGCCGACATTTCGGTCGTCGGCTACGACGACGAGGAAATCGCCCGGCATCTGTTCCCGCCGCTGACCACCTCGATCCTGCCGCATATGGCCATGGGCCAATGGGCGATCGAGCAGCTGGAAGCGCCCGCGGTGGCGGGACGGGGGCGCTATCCCATTACGAAGCTCGAATGCCCGCTGGTGGAGCGGGAGAGCGTGGGGCGGGTGGGGGGCTGAGGCAGCATCGTTGTTTCAGCCGGCCAATAGGCCGCCATCCCCTCACGCCATGTCATTCCAGTATGCGGCTGGGCAATTGTCGTTCATACTCGAACCATGACGGGTCCAGGCTTGCGCTGTGTGCAGGTGTGTGCGGCTTTGCTGGCCGCAAGCTGCCCGCGCGCCGAGGCGGACGGGGCCAGGATGGTCCAAGCCGGCGCCTACTCGTTCTCCGACGAGCTCGGCGGTTTCAGGATCCTCTCGGCCAGGGGCGCCGGAACGCGCGCTGATCCGATCGTGGTCACCGAGGAACTGGAGACGGCGGACCCGGTTACGCTGACCATACGGGCCGCCAGGCCGATCCAGCCGTTCGGAACCTCCGGCGACTACACGACCGGTTTCCTTCCGCTGAAGATCGTCGCCCTCAACAACAGCGGTGACGCCTGGATCGAATTCGAATTCGAGCTGCAGTCGATCATGAACAGGCCGAGCGATTATGGCGACGGGCTGTCATTCGACCAGGCTGAGCGCGAGCACGGCATGATCAAGTCCGACAGCTTCGCCGAATTCAAACGCGATTTCGAGCCCTATGACAGGCTGCTGTTCCGCAAAGGCAAGGTAGACCCGCTCGAAACCGCCTCGTTTTCGTTCCTGGTGACGGATTTCTCGCCGAAGGACCGGTTTTACCTGGTGGAGGAGCCGCATATTCCTTCGTCTTGAGGGCGCTATCCGATCGCCAAGCTGGAATGGCCGCTGGTGAAAAGGAAAGTGTGGCGACGTTCAAGGGGCGTCTCATAAAGACCGGCAAAACTGCCGGCCGGCCTTTTTGACCCGCCCTGGATGCAGGCATCCACCGTGCTCCCCGCGTCTTGGCTTCATCCTGATTGAGGTCTAGCCTGCGCCGCCAGCCAAGGGGAGGGGCATATGACATCGAGTTTCACCGTTCATGACGCGTCCGGCTATGAGCAACTCATGGGCCGCTGGAGTCGAAAGCTCGCGCCCAGCTTCATCGGCTTCGCCGGTCTTGCCCCTGGCGAAAAGATCCTCGACGTCGGCTGCGGTACCGGCAGCCTGACGTTCGAGCTGGCGAAATCCGCCGAACTCGCGGCGATCGCGGCAATCGACTTTTCACCTGTTTTCGTCGAGGCGGCAAGGCGGCGCAACACCGATCCGCGCATCGAAATCAAGCAAGCGGACGCCACCGCCTTGCCGTTCGCGGACAATGCGTTCGACCGCGCGCTGGCGCTGCTGGTGCTTCACTTCGTGCCGGAATCCGGCAAGGCGGTTGCCGAAATGCGTCGCGTTACGCGGGCGGGCGGCGTGGTCGCGGCCGTGGTGTGGGACCATCTCGGCGGCATGGCGGGCATGCGCATGATGATCGACACGGTTGCCGCGCTCGGCGAAGGCGGGCGCCAACTGCGCAGCCGCTATTGCTTCCAGCCGATGATGCAGCCCGGTGAAATGAAGCGGACCTTCATCGAGCAGGGGCTGGCCGACGTGACCGAGACCGAGCTGATGATCCGCATGGACTACCAGGACTTCGCCGACTATTGGGCGCCGATAGCAGCCGGCGAGGGTCCGCTCGGCAAATACATGATCACGCTGGAGGCAACCGAGCGCGAGCGCACCGAGGCTGCCGTCCGCGATGCCTATCAGGCCGGGCGACCGGACGGGCCGAGATCGTTCGCCAATGTCGCCTGGGCGTGCAGGGGCGTGGTGCCCTGACCGCCTATCCGGCGAAGCGCCTCTAAAAGTCGCGGTCAGGCCTGCCGTGCAACCAGCTCGACATAGCGCTGCAGGTAGAGCGGCCAGCCCTGATCGCCGGCGACGGCATCGCGGACGCCTTCCCAGCCCTGGCCATGGCGCTCCAGCTTGCGGTGCTCGATCTCGACGCGGGTGCGCTCAGCCGTTTCGGCGGTGAACCGCACCTCCCACTCGCTGGTCCTGGCCAGGTCGGTCTCGATGCGCCATTGCGGGCTGATGTCCCAGCTCAGGAGCACGCGGTTGGGCGGCTCATAGGCCAGCACTCGCGCCCAGCGGCACTCGCTGCCATCGACGCCGCGGTCATAGACGTGGCCGCCGACCCGAGGCTCGAACACCGTCTCGGCGATCTCGGCTACAAGCAAATTGTGCTCGGGCGGTTTGAAGCTGCCGAAATCCTCGGTGAAAACCTTGAAGGCGCGCTCGATCGGCGCCTCGACCACGACGGATTGTTTTACCGACGCGATGGGGATCTGGGTGTTCATGGTCACTCCTCTGGTGGGGTTTCGACGGCCAGCTTGTAGGCCGCGAGCGTCTTGCTCCAGAACCGGTCGAGCCAGGCGCGCATCTGGCCAAGCCCGTGCGGATCGATGTGGTAGACGTTGCTGGCGCCCTTCGGCTCCGCGCGCACCAGCCGCGAATCCCGAAGCACCTTCAGATGCTGCGACACCGCGGACTGCGACACGCTGACCTGCCGCGTGACCTCCGCCACCGAGCGCGGCCGCTCCGCGATCAGCTCGAAAATCTGCCTTCGGGTCGGGTCGCCCAGGGCGGCAAGCTGTGCACTATCAACAGTCATGACTTATGATTAGTGCAGACTGATGATTGAGTCAAGCGGGAAGGTGCCTGGCGGGTCCAGACTGGCCGCGAGGAAATTTCACCCGAGAGAGATCACGGTTCATTCCGGGTGGAAGGAATTACGTCTGAGGGTCGAAATCCATCCAGGCATAAGGCCGCGAGGTCTATCCCTTGCGTTCCTCGAGGCTGTTGCCGCCGTCGACCACCAGCAAGGCGCCGTTGATGTAGCTGGCGCTCTCGGAGGCCAGGAACACGACCGCCGCCGCGACCTCATCCGGCCGGCCGGCGCGGCCCGGCGGCGCATGCCGGGCCGCTATCCGCTCCGCCTCGCTCGACGCCCCTGTCTCGATCCAGCCAGGCGCCACGGCGTTGGCGGTGACGCCGTGCCGCGCCATTTCCAGCGCCAATGTCCGGGTCAGGCCGACCATCCCGGCCTTCGCCGCGGAATAGGCGGCGGTGCCCTGGTAGGAGACCAGCGGCCCGGTCACCGATGCGACATTGACGATGCGCCCATACCCCGTTTCGACCATCGCCGGCAGAAACGCCCTGGTGACGAGAAACGCGGTCTTCAGGCTGGTCTCGATGCCCTGGTCCCACTCGGCCTCGCTCATCGCCAGGAACGTCTTGTCGACGGACGGCGACGCCAGCGATCCCATGCCGGCATTGTTGACCAGGATATCGACAGCGCCGACCTCGGCCCGCAGCCGCTCCACCTCCGCGGCAATGGTGAGATCGGCGACCGCGGCCGTGGCATCGATGCCCTCGCCGCGAAGCTCGAGGGCGCGCTCCAGTACCCGCGCGCTGGCGCCGGTCAGGAAAACCGCATGCCCGGCCTGGCCAAACCGGCGGGCAATGGCAAAGCCGATGCCGTCGGCCGCGCCGGCGCCGGTGATCAGCGCGAGCCTGGTTTTGGGGGTGGTTGTGGTCAAGTCAGGCTCCTCGGGAGGGATCTATCGTTTCGCTGCTCGATGAACGCGGTCGAAAGCCGCGATCGACGACACCCGAAGTAGCATATTTTGCCCCTCGACGGCGTCGCCTTCACCCACACTTCATACGCGCTAGACAGGGAGTCCAGGAAGTCGGCTAATGCTTTCTTCCTTGGACAGGCGAAGCCATCAACGCACGATATCCCCCATGCAACGCTTTTTTCTCGCCGGGAACCTGACGATCGATGGGTGTGCATTTCATCTCGCGGCCGCGGCCGCGGCCGCGGCCGAGCGCCGGCGCGAACCTTAGGATTACGGCATCACCATGCGTGCTTCCCAGCGCTTTTCCGCGACCGAGCAGCGCACGAGGTCCAGAATCTCGCGCCGAACCGCTTCCAGCGCGTATGTCGCAGGCTGGTCGGCCATTTCACAGACATAGAGGGTTCGCGACAGGTCGGGCTCGACGATCGGGCGATAGTGCAGCAAACCGCTTTCAATATGTTCATACATGAAGAGTTTGGTGCCGATCGCGCAGCCGAGACCGGCAGCCAGCGAAGCACCGATGGCGTGGACCGAGTTCATCTGCAGCTTTGCGCGCCCTTCGAGTTTCTTGAGCAGGTTCGTGTCGTCCATTAGGGCACGGGCCGAGACGCCCTGTCTCAGGAGGATCATCGGCAGATCAAGAACCTCGGCAAAACGAACCGGCGCATCGCTGTCGCCTATGATCGCCCGGGTTCCTACCAGCACCATCTGCTCTTCCAGCACGGCCTGTGCCTTCAGGCGCGGGTCAGTAGGTGGGTTGTAAACCAGCGCGATGTCCACTTCGGATGTCATAAGATGCATCAAAGTCGAGCCCGACAGGCTTTCAGACAGTGACAGCTGGACTTTCGGAAAGTTCGTGACGATGCACCGTGCGAGATCGACGCCGATCGCCTTGACAGCCGAATAGGCCATACCGACGGAGACTTCGCCGGACACCTCGCCGCCGGCCTCGCGAATGTCCTTCTCGGCGGCCGACATGGCCTTCAGGATCGACTTGGCATGGACGTAGAGGCGCTCGCCGGCCGCTGTGGGCCGCAAGCCGCGCGGCTTGCGCACGAAAAGTGGGGTGCCGAGTTCCGTCTCGAGATTGGCAAGATGGTAACTGAGCGCGGACACGGCGACCCGGCAGGTCTCGGCCGCGTTGGATAGCGTGCCCTGCTCATAGATGACGGCGAAGTAGCGGAGTTGACGCGAGTCCATCGTGGCTTCTGATTTTTCGAAAGCTAAATTATAAACATTATAATTTCACGATGCCTTCGGCAACGCTAGCCTGATGCCGGAGGAGATTGAGATGGACGAGAGCTTCCGGCCCCTGGCGGGTATCAGGGTGGTCGAGATGAGCCACATGATCATGGGACCATCCTGCGGCATGTTCCTCGGCATGCTGGGCGCGGAGGTGGTGAAGGTCGAGCCGCCGGAAGGCGACAAGACGCGTGATCTTACCGGCATGGGAAGACCGTTCTTCCCCCTGTTCAACCGCGGCAAGAAGTCGATCCAGCTCGATCTGAAGGCGGAAGCGGGGCGCCGCGCGCTCGATGCGCTGCTGGCGACGGCCGACGTGTTCGTGGACAATTTCCGCGACGCATCACTGGCGAAAATGGGCGCCGACCCGCAAGACCTGCGCCGACGCTACCCCAGGCTGATACTGGCCTCGCACAAGGGTTTCCTGAGCGGTCCCTACCAGGACCGCACGGCGCTCGACGAAGTGGTCCAGATGATGACGGGCCTCGCCTACATGACCGGGCCGACCGGGCGGCCACTGCGGGTCGGCTCCTCGGCCAACGACATCATGGGTGGTCTGTTTGGAGCTTTTTCGGTCCTGGCCGCGCTGTTGGAACGCAAGGAGACCGGCAAGGGACGCAGCCTGCGGGTTGGCCTGTTCGAGAACTGTCTGCTGCTGGTCGCGCAGCACATGGTGCAATTCGACCTCGAGGGCGTGGACCCGCCGCCGATGCCGGAGAGAACCTTCTCCTGGCCGGTCTACGACATCTTCGACACCGCCGATGGTCGCCAGATGTTTGTCGGCGCGGTAACCGAGGGGCAATGGGCGGCGCTCTGCCGGCTGCTTGAACTCGACGAGTTGCTCGCTGACCCTGGATTGCAGGCGCGCATGGATCAGATCGACGCGCGCCACCGCACCATCCCGGTCGTTGCCAAAGCCATCGCATCGCGGCAATCGGCACAACTCGGCACGGACTTCGAACGGCTCGGCATTCCCTACTCGCCGATCGCCAGGCCGTCGGACATGTATTCGGACCCGCATGTCATGCGGCCGGGAGGGCTGGCGACGTCGAGGTTGCCCGATGGTCAAAGTTTCCGCGCACCCGCGCTGCCGTTCCAGGTCGACGGGCTGATGTTGACGGGTGGCGGCGACGTGCCGGCGCCGGGACAGGACACGGATCAAGTGCTGGGCTCGCTGGGGTTCGACGCCGAAGGCATCGGCAAGGCGCGTGGCGCATCGCGGCAAGCGGCATGAACCGGGCTGCCTCAGCATATCCCGCCGGGCGGGCAAGTCTTCGCGAAGTCGGCCTGCGCGACGGGCTGCAACTGGTCAAATCCTGGCCGTCCACCGACGCCAAGCTGAACTGGCTGGCGGGCGAATATGCCGCCGGCGTGCGCCATTTCGAGGTGGGCTCGTTCCTGCCGGTGAGCCGCATGCCGCAATTTGCCGACCTGCGCGATCTGATCGATGCGGTTTCGCGTCTCGAAGGCGCGCGCTCGGCGGCTCTGGCGCTGAACGAACGCGGCCTGACCGAAGCATTCGATACCGCGGTCGACGAAGTCGTCTGTGTCGTCTCGGCGACGGAAGAACACAGTCAGGCCAATATGCGCCGGTCACGCACCGACGCGGTCGAACTCGTGCGCGCGGCCGCCCGGCTGCGCGATGAACGCGGCCACAAGGCGATCGTGAATGCCGGCATCGCCATGGCGCTCGGCTGCTCGATCGCCGGCGCCGTCGATCCCGACGAGGTGGTGCGTCTTGTCGAACGCTGCCTGGAGGCTGGCGCCGACGTGGTCGGCATCGCCGACACGGTGGGCTATGCCGGCCCCAGGGCGGTCTCCGAACTGACGGCGCGGGTGGTCCGGCTCGCCGCCGGCCGGCCGGTGGCGGTGCATCTCCACGACACGCGCGGCATGGGCATCGCCAACGCCGCCGCCGCGCTCGATGCTGGCGCCAATATTCTCGACGGTTCGCTCGGCGGACTGGGCGGCTGCCCGTTCGCGCCGGGCGCGACCGGCAACGTGGTGTTCGAGGATCTGGTGTTCCTGTGCGAAGAGAAGGGTTTTGCCACCGGCATCGACATGCCGAAGCTGCTGGCAGTGCGAAAAATACCGGAATCGGAAATGCCTGACGAGCCGCTGCATGGCGGCCTGGCCCGGGCAGGGTTGCCCGGCCGCGCGGCGGCGTGACTGCAGGGAGGCAGGAATACGGCGCCCCGCGCCGCAAGACAAAACGGTCAAACGGGAGGAAGACAATGACCATGCTGATCAGAATATCCGCCGCTCTGGCGGTAACCACCGCGCTCGGCGGCTACGCCAATGCGGCGACCAAGATGCGCTGCAGCCACCAATTGCCGCCGGCGCACCACATCGCCGTCGTGATCGACAAATGGGCGGCGGAGGTGGAGAAGCTTTCCGACGGCGAACTCGACGTGCAGGTGTTCGGCGCCGACAGCCTGGTCAAGGCCAACGACAACATCCAGGCGGTGGCCAAGGGCGATATCGAATGCGCCTTCTCGCTCAACTTCCAGTGGGGCAGGACGCTGCCGCTCATGAACGTAACCATCGGCCCCTACACCATGTCGTCGATCGATGCGTGGAAGAAGTGGCCGACCTCCGAGGCGGCCGCCTTCCTCGAGGAGAAGCTCTCCGAAAAGGGCGTTAAGAACGTCGCCTGGCTGTTCCAGACCAACACCAGCGTGTTCACCTCGAAGGGCCGGGCGCTCATTGCGCCCGCCGACTTCAAGGGCATCAAGATCCGCGGTCTTGGCGGCCCCTTCGATCAGGGCCTCGTCGCCATGGGCGCCTCGCCGGCGACGCTGCCCGGGTCGGAAGTCTACCAGGCGCTGTCGACCGGCGTCATCGATGCCGGCGTCACCGATGTCGCCGCCGCCTGGTCGCGCAAATATTACGAGGTCCAGGACCATATGACGGTGACGCCGGTGCTCGCCGCCTACGCCCACGGCTATCTCAACCCCGCCTTCTATGACAGCCTGAGCGACAAGTCGAAAGCGGCCCTGAAGAAGGCCGGCGAGGAGGCCGCGGGCTGGGCGATCGAGGCCTCGCAGGAAGCGGCCAAGAGCGCGCCGGGCGAACTGGAGGGCAAGGGCGTCAAGGTTCACATCGCCACCGACGCCGAGAACGCGGCCTTCAAGGCCGCCATGGGACCGGCCTTCGATAAGGCTTTCGCCGAGCAGACCGGCGAGGATGGCAAGAAGCTGCTCGAACTCATCGCCAAGCTGCAGTAGCGGCACATGATTCCGGGCGAAGACAACAAGGTGGAGGCGCCAGCCGCCACCGGCCTGCTTAAGATCATCGAACGCCTGTCCATGCTTTGCGGCGCGGTCAGTGGCGCCATCATCGTCTTCGTGCTGGCGCTGACCTTGGTCAGCATTTTCATGCGCTACGGGCTGGATAAGCCGATGCGCGGCGTCGACGAGGCAACCGGCTTCCTGGTCGTGGCGATCGTCATGTTCGGCGCCGCCGAGACGCTGCGCCGCGGCGAGCACATCCAGATCGACCTCGTCACCAACGCCATGCGTGGGCGCACGCGCTGGCTGCTCGACCTTTGGGCCTATGCCTGCGTGCTGGTGTTCTCGGCGGTGTTCCTGTTCACCGCTTGGCGCACCGTCGCCTTCTCCTGGCGCTTCGGCGACTATTCGACCGGTTATCTCGAAATGCCGATGTGGATCCCCCAGGCAACCATGCTACCAGGCGCGGCCCTGCTGGGACTGGTCGCAGTGCTCAAGATCGCGCAGCTGCTTGTCGCGAGGACAGGCGCATGATCCTCGTCATCCTCGCTCTGCTGATCGCCCTGCTGATGACCGGCATGCCGATCTTCTGCGCGCTCGGCCTCGCCTCACTGATCGTCATGGCCCTGCTCGAGCACAACGTCATGAGCATGGCCGACACCATCTTCTCCAGCCTGGACAACCCGCTGCTCGCCACACTGCCAATGTTCGCCTTCATGGCGCATATCATGATCAAGGCGAAGGTCATCGACGATCTCTACGACATGGCCAACAAGCTGGTCGGCCACTTGCGCGGCGGGCTGAGCTTCGCCACCATCCTGTCCTGCACCATCTTCGCGACGATTTCCGGCTCGTCGGTCGCCACCGCGCTGACCATCGGCTCCGCATCGATCCCGCAGATGAAACGCTTCGGCTACCGGCCGCGCGACACCTATGGGGTGATCGCCGCCGGCGGCACGCTAGGCATCCTGATCCCGCCTTCCGGGCCGATGATCCTCTATGCCATCGTCACCAACGCCTCGATTGGGGCGCTTTTCCTTGCTGGTCTCGTGCCGGGCCTGATGATGGCGGCGATCTTTGCCGGCTACAGCTGGTTTCAGGCGCGCGCGCATGGCGACGTCAGGGCCGCGGAGTGGCCGGGCCTGCCTGCCATCGGCCGGGCGCTGTGGAACTCTATCTGGGCGGTAATGATGCCGCCGATCATCCTCGGCGGCATCTATCTCGGCATCTTCACCGCTTCCGAGGCCGCCGCCGTGGGCGCGGCCTATGCGTTGGCCGTGGCGCTGCTCGTCTATCGCAACGTGACGCTGCGCGACCTCATCGACGTGACCTTCGAGACCATGCGCACCAGCGCCATGCTGTTCATGATCATCGCCGCCGCCGGCCTTTTCGGCCATGCGGTGACGATCGTGCGGCTTCCGGCCGAGATCATGGAGAGCGTGGCCGCCATGGGCTTGTCGCAGGCCGGCTTCATCCTGGCGGTGATGCTGGCCATCTTCATCCTCGGCATGTTCCTGGAAACCATCGCCATCATCCTGATCACCACCCCGATCATCCTGCCGGCCATGACCGCGCTCGACATCAATCCAGTCTGGTACGGCGTCATGCTGATGATCAACCTGGAGCTGGCGCTGATCACGCCGCCGGTCGGCATGAACCTGTTCGTCATCAAGGCCATCAGCGGCGCGCCACTGGCCGAGGTGATCCGCGGCATCATGCCTTACGTCGTGCTGTTGATCCTCGGCCTGTTCATGGTCTGGCTGTTCCCGGAACTGTCGCTCTGGCTGCCGACACAGGCGGGCTTCGGAGGATAGAATAACGCGCTGACCGTCGGGTGGCGTCTGCTATCGAATCGACTGCGGATGACTGGATGTGACGCAATCGTTCTAGTCTTCCGGCGCGACAACCTCGCTGACGGTGATAGGAAAACTCTGTCCCATAGCCTGGACTACGAACAGGTCGGTCCGCGGATTCATGATGGGCCCGCACAAAATGCTCACCTATATGATACTGCGCCTCGGCGAACTCCAAGACATGTTGCCAGATACCGGAAGGCTGCACACTACGAGTGCCCAGACAGACCATTCAGGATGTGAAGTCGGCGAGCGTCGACGCGTTGAGCGAACGAGGAGACAATTCCCATGAAAGCGATCGTCGTGACGGACCAGGCCGCGGGAACGGCCGGAATGAAGCTGGTGGAGCGGCCCAAACCACAGGCAGCGATAAACGACGTCGTCGTACAGGTTCATGCGGCGGGCTTCGTCAACACCGAACTGGAGTGGCCTTCGACCTGGGCGGATCGGGCCTTCCGTGACCGGACGCCATCGATCCTCGGCCATGAATTGGCCGGTGTGGTCTCCGCGCTTGGCTACGGCACCACGGGGCTGTCGATCGGTCAACGGGTGTTCGGCCTGTCGGACTGGCATCGCGACGGTACACTTGCTGAGTACGTCGCCATGGAAGCACGCAATCTCGCGCCACTGCCCGGCGATGTCGACTTCGCGGTGGGCGCGAGTCTGCCGATCTCGGGCCTGACCGCATGGCAGGGTCTGTTTCAGCATGGCCGCCTTCGGGCAGGGCAGAGCGTGCTTGCGCACGGCGCGGCCGGTGCCGTCGGTTCGGTCGTGACGCAGCTTGCGCGGGAAGCCGGCGCCTATGTCATCGGCACCGGCCGCGCCGCCGACCGTCAGAAGGCGCTCGACTTCGGTGCAAATGAATTCGTCGACCTCGGGAACGACTCCCTGGAGGATGTCGGCAGGATCGATCTGGTGTTCGATGTCATCGGCGGGGATATCCAGAAGCGGTCCGCAACTCTGATCCGGGCCGGAGGAACGCTCGTGACAGTCGTCGGACCAACGGATGTTCGACCCGCGGATGGCCTGGCGATTGACTTCGTCGTCGAGGCTGATCACGCGCAACTATCCGAGATAGTTCAGCGGGTCCGGGACGGAAGACTGCGGACGAACATCGGCAAGGTCTCGAGCCTCGATGATGCTGTCGCCACGTTCAATTCGACTGAGCGGCGCGCGGGGAAAACGATCATCCGCGTCCGCCCGTGAGGATTCGGCGAGAGAAGGGGTTCCCTCTCGCCTCGATTACCGTCTGCGGCGAGGGCGCGCGCTGCCCGCCAGCGCTGCGGGTCTGCCGACCTCATTCGCGTATGCCTCAATTGGATAGGGGCGTCCGATCAGGTAGCCTTGCAGAGCATTGCAGCCCTCTTCGCTAAGAAAGCTCAACTGCTCCAATGTCTCGACGCCCTCCGCGATGATATGCATCGACAGGCCTCGTCCCAACCCCACGATCGCACGAATTATGGCGGCCGATTGCGGGTTCTTCTCGATCATCCAGACGAAGGACTTGTCGATCTTGATCTTGTCGAAGGGGAAAGACTGAAGATAGGAAAGCGACGAATAGCCGGTTCCGAAGTCGTCCAGGGCGATCTTCACGCCGAGCGATTTCAGCCGCCTGAGGATCGAACTTGCCCGCGAGAAGTCGTCGAACAGCACATTCTCGGTTATTTCCAGCTCCAGCCGCTTTGGATCGAGCCCCGTCTCCAGCAGGACCGAATGCACCAGGCCAGGCAGATCGCCCTGGCGAAACTGCACGGGAGACAAATTGACGCCAACCTGAACGGGCTTGGTCCACGAAGCCGCCTCTCGGCATGCCTCCCGCAGCACCCATTCTCCAATGGGCACGATCAGTCCACTCTCTTCGGCCACCGGAATGAATTCGGCGGGTGGGATCATCCCTCGGTCCTTGTGGGACCACCGGATCAGAGCTTCGAACCCGACGATTTCGCCGGCCATGCCCGCCTGCGGCTGATAGTGCAGGAATAATTCGCCACCTGCCAGTGCGGATCGCAAGTCTTGTTCGAGAGCACGGCGTTCGCGCAGCTTGCGATCCATGTCGGCTTCGAATATCCGGAAGACACTACGGCCGTCGGCTCTTGCGCGATCAAGCGCTGCCTGAGCATTGCTCAAAAGAGCTGTGATGTCGGTCGCATCGTCAGGAAAGAAGGCGATACCGATGCTGAGCCCAGCCCGCAGTGCGTGGCCTTCGACATCGAAAACATCGGCGATCGTCGCCAGCAGGCGGTCGGCCAGCTCTACAGCGACCGCGGGATGCGGACCTTCGCTGACGATCACGGTGAACCCGTTGCCGCCTGTCCGCGCAGCGAAGTGCTTGCCCGCGGTTACGGCAAGGCGCTTCGCCACCTGGCCAAGCAGAGCGTCCGCCACCCCCGGTCCGTAGACGTCGTTGACTTCCTTGAAGCCGTCGAGGTCAAGACGCATGACGGCAAACGACTCGCGCCCGGAGCTCGCCCGCTCGAGCGTGAACTCGAGCTGCTCGACGAGTGCCGCTCGATTGGGAAGGTCGGTCAGCACGTCATGTGTGGCCATGTAGGCGATCCGCGCGGCATCTCGCCTGCGCTCGGTGATGTCTTCCGCGACCGTAAGCAGGTATTTCGACGTGCCATCCTGGCTCTCGACAGCCAGCCGTCGGGTTGCGAGGTCGCGCACGCCTTTGTGCCGCGTGGGGATCTTCTCTTCCGCGGCGATTTGCACGGAACCGGAGCGCAAAGCCTCCTGGTCACGAATGAAGAATGACTCGGCCTCCTCTGGCGAAAACAGCTCGGCGTCGGTCCTGCCGATCAGCTCCGCTCGAGGGATACCGAGCAGTTCCTCGCCCGCCCGGTTCATCAGGACGTAGCGGTGCTGTCCCGCCTCTTTGGCGAAGAGCATGACCGGAATGTTCTCGATGACTGTGTCCAGGAACTCCCTGGTGCGCCGAAGGTCGTCTTCCGCTCGCTTCCGCTCCGTCACGTCCATGACAGCGACCATGAAAGCCGCGCGGCCGTCATAGTCGATCGGCTTGGAATAGGCGAGGATGTCGATCAGGCTGCCGTCGGCCTTGATGTGACGCCAGCTGCGCCCGGTTTGGTAGGAGCCTTGGCCGGTGCCGACGATGCGATGGAACGCCTCGATATCTTCGCGAGGTCTGATGTCGAGGATCGACTTGGAGAGGAATTGCTCGCGTGTGTAGCCATAATGCTCGATGGCGGCCTGATTGACGTCCAGAAAGCGCAGGCTTTCCAGGTCGAATACCCACATCGGCAGCGGATTCTCCTCGAACAGGAGCTGCAGCGAGGCTTGGTGCTGCTTCAGCTTGGTAATGTCCGTAATACTACCGACCACAAAACGGGCACCGGTCGGCAGCAACGCCCGCGCCTTGCGCGTCACAACTGTGCGGATCACACCTTGCGGCCCGCGGATGATCTCCTCGTTCTCGCTGATTTCGCCAGTTTCCAGCACCAGTTGATCAATGCGCCGGAACACATCCGCGTGTTCCTTCGGTACGAAGTCGTAGTCCGTCTTGCCGATTAGCTCCTCGTGGGAACGCCCCATGAACTCGCACATGCCACGATTCAGAACAACGAAACGGGATTGGTGATCCTTGATGAATATCGGATGAGGGACCGCGTCGAGCACCAGGCGCACGGCGTCGGCATCGTCCTTGGAAAATGACTGGGCCAGCTGGTCAACCGGGAATCTTGAACGCGACATTTCGTATCTCCGCGTTTTGCAAAGAATCCGATAAGAGTAATATCCTTATAATTCTTACCTATCTGTAACGATCCAAATGGCAACTTTGAACTAAAGCGAGAGTGCTGTCGGCCTCCGTGCCCGCACACCGCCATCGAATACAAGTCAAAGAAGCCGAGCACGAAGCCGGTATGGCCAATACTAGGTCGCGAAAATCCCCCACCGCGGATCCCTTGCGATGTCGATGACGACGATAGGCTCGCGGGGTAGGCGGCAGTGCCGCAGGAGCCGACCTTGGGCATCGTGCAGCGGCCGCGAAAATCTTGGAACGGCCGAAGGGCCGCGCGGCCATGATCGTAATTGTCACGATCTGGTTGGCATTGGACTGGCGGGATTGATGCTGATTCTGACGTATTTCTGGTCACTTCCGGCTGATCTGGCTCTCGATGGCAGCTAGCGAAAGTAAAGGATCATGGCCACTTCGCACCGATCAGGCCGAAAATCTTGCCCTTTCTGCTCGATCGACCGATCGGCCATGCCGGCTCGGCCCTCCGCTTTATAGCGCTCGATCCAACGCGTCACGACCTTCGCCGTCACCACATACTTCAAGGCCGCTTGGGAATGGGAAGCGCCGCCTTCTATCACCGACAGCGCCATTTCCTCTCGACGCAGCGGCGTCAGGCGGGCATCCTTATGGATGTTCATTCGGACCCTCCGGCGAATCTGAAGCGTGGTAACTCCAGTCTCCTCGGTCGGCCCGAATGGACAACCTCCCGAAAGCTCACATTTAGGCGCCGCTTGATCCGTACTGCAACACCTGCACCTTTTCGAGCGTCACCAGTCCGCTCGACATGATGCCTTCGAGCACCGGCAGGAAAGCATTGATCTTCTCTTCGCTGTCCACGATCTCGACGACCAGGGGCAAGTCCTCCGATAACCTGAGGATTTTTGTAGTGTGTAGCCGGCTGGACTGACCGAAGCCCATTCCGCCGCGCAGCACGGTTGCGCCGGCAAGCTGCATCTCGCGAGCCTTCAGCACGATGGATTCGTAGAGCGGGTGGCCATCGTCACGATCATCCTCACCGATGAATATCCGCAGAAGCATAGCTTGGCGTGGTATCTGCATGATCATGTTCCTCCCAGGCGGTTGAGGCGTGAAGCAAGAGCGTGGCCGAGCCAGACGGATGCGAGCCAAGTGATGACGGAGATGCCGACATAAAGCCCTGCGAGCGTGAATCTACCGGCATGAAGCGACTGGAAGGCTTCCAGACTGAAGACCGAGAAGGTGGTGAAGCCGCCACAAATGCCGGTCATCACGAATTGACGCTGGTACATGCCCGCGAAGATTCGTCCGTCCGGCCCTGTGATCGCGGCGTAGAAGCCAATGACGAAGGAACCCACGATGTTGACGAACAGGGTACCCCATGGAAATCCCTGGCCGAACCAGCCGAGCGCGGCGAGCGAGGCAAGGGCGCGCAAGACGCTGCCGATGATCGAACCGAGCGAAACCACGGCATAAAGAAGCAGCCTTTCGCGCAACGAATGCCATCTGGCCCGCCCTCGTAGACCAGCCTTGGGCGTCGGCCGCGGTTCTTCTTCATCGGAAAGCGCCTCCTTGAACTCGCTCATGCGGGGCCAATCCCAAGGCTGAAAGCGCCAACGCCATAGCCAAGCGCCACGGCTGACAGGCAGAGAGCGAGGGAAAGCGCCACATTGCTACCCGCCTTGCGAAACTGGCCGTCGCGGGCCAGCGCCATGGTCTGGAGACTGAAGGAGGACACGGTTGTGTAGGCGCCGAGGAAGCCGGTGACGGCAAGCTGCCAGGCGGACGGCATCGGTAGAAAACCCCCGGTGGTCGCGGCGGCTGCAATCAGGCCGATCACGAAAGCGCCGCTGACGTTGACGACCATGGTGCCCCAGGGAAAAGTTTCGCCGACGTGCCGGCCGACCAGCCCCGACACGAAATAGCGCGCCGGGCCGCCAAAGGCACTGCCGAGCGCCACCCACATCACTGCATGAAGAACGTCCTGCATCTTCTTGTCGACCTATCCCCGAGCCCGCTCGTCGTGGATGGACCCTCCTAGATCGATGCCATTGATGATCATGTGGATGCGGGCAAGTCCGAAGCCGGCAGCTTGCCAAATGACCGTGCCGAGAATGATGGGGCCCAGCAACACGAAAGCACCAGTACGCTCCGCCGCATCGACACCCGTCTGTTCGGCCAAAAAGTAGACGCCTGCGAACAGCAAAAGGATCAGCACCTGAGCGACGATCGTATAAAAGTCGGCCCACTTCTCGTGCAGCCTGATAATGCGGATTTTCTCCGTGTCCCCGTTCATGCCGTCCTCGCTTCAGCTCCTGGATGTCGGTTAGCGCTGTTATATTCCGCTTCTTCGAATATTCTATGGTAGAGATCTTCGCCGAAGCTTGTTTGAAGCGGAACGCCTTCGTGTGGTTTGAAAGTCCGCGTTCCGTCTCCCTGCCTTTCGGCACGCAGGAACATTGCGTTCGGCAGGTTCCGTTCACGGAGGTTGTGGGCGAACTCGAAGAGATGCGTGACGAAGAATGCCTCGATCCCGCTCTCGGTCAGGGCCTCGACGATAACGAGCCGATTTGCGACGGTTCGCTCCGGAATGGTGGGCATACGTCAGCACCATGCCCAATAGCGCCCATACCGCCATCCGGTTGATCTTAAATCAGAATATAAGATATTTTGTGCGGCTGTCGGCGGAACGTGGCGCACCCGACAGGATTCGAACCTGTGACCTCTGCCTTCGGAGGGCAGCGCTCTATCCAGCTGAGCTACGGGTGCTTTCAGGACGAAGGGTCCGGAAAACGAACCAGCCGGTGAACCGGCAAGTCACGGCTTCTTAGCGGAAGCGGGGGCGGGCTTCAACGGGCAATTGAGGATTGGAGATTTCCCTTCGTGAGGCGAGGACTCTGTCGAGCATGACGCTCCCGTCTCCATGTCCGCTTCGCCGAGCCACCTGCCGGGGCGAGCCACGGGTCTCGCCCGTCCTTCGGACCCCACTCTGCGAGGCGAGGACCCGAGCCTTTCCGAGGGCGCCGGCAGCCCGCTTCTTCCGGTCAATCCGCGCTGTCCCTCACTGCCCCGCCTCGCTCTCCACCGTCCGTCGCGCGCGCGTCGCCCCTGCAAAGTATGACGTTCCCCCCGCCAGCCACGTGCCCTAGTATTTCCGAAGTAAGTCGCGCATAATGGGCGCGGCCTTCCTGCGGGACAGAGTCCCTCGGAACGCCGGGAGGAACCGAGGATGGCCGTTGTGCTCGTACTCGTTCTGATTGTCGTCGGCTCGGTGCTGTTCCATGTGCTGAGCCCTTGGTGGTGGACGCCGATAGCCTCCAACTGGGGCTATATCGACAGCACTCTCGTCATCACGTTCTGGATCACCGGGACGGTCTTCTCCGCTGTCGTGCTGTTCATGGCATATTGCGTGTACCGCTTCCGGCACAAGGAAGGGCAGAAGGCGCACTACGAGCCCGAAAGCAGGAAGCTCGAATCCTGGCTGACCGTGGTCACCGCTGTCGGCGTCGCGGCATTGTTGGCGCCCGGGCTGTTCGTGTGGAGCCAGTTCGTCACCGTTCCCAAGGACGCGACCGAGATCGAGGTCGTTGCGCAGCAATGGCAATGGAGCTTCCGCTTGCCTGGCGCGGACGGCAAGCTTGGCACCTCGAACGCCCGGCTCATCGGTTCCGAGAACCCGCTTGGCATCAACCCGCAGGACCCGAACGGTCAGGACGATGTCGTCGTCGTGGCGACCGATCTGCATCTGCCGATCGGCAAGCCGGTCAAGGTGTTGCTGCGCTCGATCGACGTGCTGCACGATTTTTACGTGCCGGAGTTCCGCGCCAAGATGGACATGGTTCCCGGCACGGTCACCTATTTCTGGTTCACCCCCACCAAGACAGGGAGTTTCGAAGTTCTTTGCGCCGAGCTTTGCGGCGTCGGTCACGCCTTCATGCGTGGCGTCGTGAAGGTCGACACCCCAGAGGATTATCTGGCCTGGCTGCAGCAGCAGTCGACCTTTGCCCAGATGTCGGCACCCGCCAAGGTGGGCGTGCTTGCTGCGCCAGCGACGGCACGGGCGAAGGCAGAGTAAGGCATCGATGAAACCGGCCCCGCGGAGGACCGGAAAGAGCGGAGAGGTTCAGGGATGGTCGACGTCACGCCTCATGGAGCAGATTTCATTCCGGCCGCGGAAGTGGCGGAGGTGGAACTCTATCACCCGCACAGCTGGTGGACGAGATACGTCTTTTCACAAGATGCCAAGGTCATCGCCATCCAATATGCCGGCACGGCGCTGTCCATCGGGCTCGTCGCGCTGGTGCTGTCCTGGCTGATGCGCCTGAAGCTTGGCTTTCCCGACACTTTCGCGTCCATCTCGCCGGACATGTATTATCAATTCATGACCATGCACGGCATGATCATGGTGATCTACCTGTTGACCGCGCTGTTCCTTGGCGGCTTCGGCAATTATCTCATTCCGTTGATGGTCGGCTCGCGCGACATGGTGTTTCCCTATGTCAACATGCTGAGCTACTGGATCTATCTGCTTGCCGTTCTGGTGCTCGTCGGCAGCTTCTTTGCGCCAGGGGGGCCGACAGGCGCCGGTTGGACGCTCTATCCGCCGCAGGCCATTACCTCGGGCACGCCCGGCGGACAGGATTGGGGCATCATCCTGATGCTCGTGTCGCTGATCCTGTTCATCATCGGTTTCACCATGGGCGGCCTCAACTATGTGGTGACCGTGCTTCAGGGTCGCACGCGCGGCATGACGCTGATGCGCCTGCCGTTGACCGTCTGGGGTATTTTCACCGCCACGGTCATGGCGCTGCTGGCCTTCCCGGCGCTCTTCGTCGCCTGCGTCATGATGCTGTTCGACCGCGCGATCGGCTCGAGTTTCTTCATGCCGGCGATCGTGGAAATGGGCACCACCCCACTACCGCACGATGGCGGCAGCCCGATCATGTTCCAGCACCTGTTCTGGTTCTTCGGCCATCCTGAAGTCTACATCGTGGCGCTGCCTGCCTTCGGCATCGTCTCCGACCTCATCAGCACGCATGCGCGCAAGAACATCTTCGGCTATCGCATGATGGTGTGGGCGATCGTCAGCATCGGCGCGCTCTCCTTCGTCGTCTGGGCACACCACATGTATGTCTCGGGCATGCATCCCTATTTCGGCTTCTTCTTCGCCACCACCACGCTGATCATCGCCATCCCCACCGCCATTAAGGTCTACAATTGGGTGCTGACATTGTGGCGCGGCGACATCCACCTGACCATCCCGATGCTGTTTGCGCTCTCTTTCATCGTCACCTTCGTCAATGGCGGGCTGACCGGGCTGTTCCTCGGCAATGTGGTGGTCGACGTGCCGCTGTCGGATACGATGTTCGTCGTCGCGCATTTTCACATGGTGATGGGCGTGGCGCCGATCATGGTGGTATTCGGTGCAATCTATCATTGGTACCCCAAGATCACCGGCCGGATGCTCAACGAGGCGATGGGCCGCTTCCACTTCTGGGTGACCTTCATCGGTACCTACATGATCTTCTTCCCGATGCACTATATCGGGCTGGTCGGCGTGCCGCGCCGCTATCCCGAGCTCGGCGATACGGCCTTCGTCCCGCCTTCGGTGCATACGCTGAACGAGTTCATCACCGTGGCCGCGCTGATCGTCGGCTTCGCCCAGATGGTGTTCCTGTTCAACCTGCTTTGGAGCATTCGCCATGGACGGCCAGCAGGCGACAATCCGTGGCGGGCGACGACGCTCGAGTGGCAGACGGCCGGCACGCCGCCGCCACACGGCAATTTCGGCAAGGAGCTGCCGGTGGTCTACCGCTGGGCCTATGACTACAGCGTGCCCGGCGCGCCGGAAGACTTCATTGCACAGAACGATCCGCGTCCATTGACGCAAGGCGGCCCCGCATGATCGCGATCCTGATCTTCCTGGCCGCCGTAACCGGCGTTGTCGGCTGGTGGCTGTCGCGCCAGCGGCTGATGTCCAAGCCGTGGCTCGAGGCCGGGCCGGTCACGGCGTTTCCGCAGACGGAAGCGTCGCTCATGCATCCGGCCAAGATCGGGCTCGGCGTGTTCCTTGCCGTGGTCGGCGCGCTGTTCGCGCTCATGATCAGCGCCTATGTCATGCGCATGGACTATGCCGACTGGCAGGCCGCTCCGGCTCCGAGGCTGCTGTGGCTCAACACCGCCATGCTGGTGCTGGCGAGCTTGGCGCTGCAAGGCGCGGTGTCTGCCGCGCACAAAGCCCAACTGGACAATCTCCGACTTGCCCTTCTCGCCGGCGCCCTGGCATCGTTGGCGTTCCTGGCTGGGCAATTGCTCGCCTGGCGCGATTTCGCCGCCGAAGGCTATTTCGCGACAGAGAACCCGGCTGCCAGCTTCTTCTATCTCCTGACCGCGATGCACGGCCTTCACATCACCGGCGGATTGGTGGCGCTCGGCCGGGTCAATGTGCGCGCATGGCGAGGCGTCCGATCCGGAAGCCTCGTTCTGTCGACCGAGCTCTGCGCGATATACTGGCACATCCTGCTTGCCGTCTGGCTGGTGCTTTTTTGCGTGCTCATGGGCTGGGCGGATAACGTGATCGACATCTGCCGGGGGCTCTTGACCTAGACGGCCGCGCCCCGGGCCGTACCCACGGAGGCCGTACCCAAGGAGGAAATGCTCATGGCCGAGACCACGCTGCAACACGCCGCACCGGTCGCTCCGCGGCCGCCAGGCCTGCGCGGCATCGCGGCCGACTGGTCATCCGACCAGAGGGCGTTCAAGAACGTCTCCTGGGGCAAGGCCATGATGTGGATCTTCCTGCTCAGCGACACGTTCATCTTTGGCTGCTTCCTGTTGTCCTACATGACCGCGCGCATGTCGACGACGGTGCCTTGGCCCAACCCGAGCGAGGTTTTCGCGCTGCACATGTTCGGCCAGGACATTCCGCTGATCCTGATCGCGATCATGACCTTCGTGCTGATCTCGTCGAGCGGCACAATGGCCATGGCGGTCAATTTCGGCTACCGGCACGATCGCAGGAAGACCGCGGCGTTGATGCTGCTCACAGCCGCTCTGGGCGCGACCTTCGTCGGCATGCAGGCTTTCGAGTGGACGAAGCTCATCACCGAGGGCGTGCGGCCCTGGGGAAATCCTTGGGGCGCCGTGCAATTCGGTTCATCCTTCTTCATGATCACCGGGTTCCACGGCACCCATGTGACCATCGGTGTGATCTTCCTGTTGATCACCGCGCGCAAGGTGTGGCGCGGCGACTTCGAAGCCGGCGCGCGCGGGTTCTTCACCAGCCGGCGCGGCCGGTACGAGAGCGTCGAGATCATGGGGCTCTACTGGCACTTCGTCGATCTGGTGTGGGTATTCATCTTCGCATTCTTCTATCTTTGGTGAGGTGGAGCGATGGCACAGGCAGAAGCGCAGGAACAAGGGCTGCAAGGACACGCTCCCTCGCAGGCGGTGGGACACGCGGAAGGCCAGCAGCACCCGATCAGGCTCTATCTCGTCGTCTGGGGCTGGCTGTTCATCCTCAGCGCCGGCTCCTACAGCATCGACTATTTCGGCCTCCAGGGCCATCTCAGATGGGGCCTGATCATCACCTTCATGATGCTCAAGGCCGGGCTGATCGTCGCCGTGTTCATGCACATGGCCTGGGAGCGGCTGGCGCTTGCCTATGCGATCCTGGTGCCGCCGCTGCTGATCCTTGTGTTCGTGTGGATCATGGTTCTCGAGTCCGGTTACACCGAACTGACCCGTGTCCTGTCATTCGGCATGGGGCCATAGACGGCTCGCCGGATCGCGTTTCTTCGTTGACAGGAAAAATGACGGGAGGACAATGGCGTCTCGTTCTCAGACGCGTCCCCACCTCCAACAGAAAGGCGCCTACGATGACGATCGCAAGAAAACTCCAGGACTATATTGCCGGCAGGGGCATCGCCTACGATACCGTTGCCCACCACAGAACCGCGACCAGCAGCCAGACGGCGCAGGCAGCGCATGTTCCGGGCCGACGACTCGCCAAATCGGTGCTGGTCCATCACGAGATGGGTTATGCGCTGGCGGTGGTTCCGAGCAGCCACCGGGTCGAGTTCAATACGTTGCAGGACGTGGTCGACAGACGCCTTGGCCTCGCTTCCGAAGATGAAATCGGCGAGGTGTTCAGCGACTGCGACATTGGCGCCGTGCCGCCCCTGGGCGCCGCCTATGGCGTGCCGGTCATTCTCGACGAAAGCTTTGGCGCCGAAGACGATGTCTATTTCGAAGCCGGCGATCACAAGACGCTGGTGCATGTCACGGGCGGCGACTTCCGCAATCTGTTGAGGGATGCGCGGGTCGCTCGCTTCAGCCATCCGGCGTGAACCAGAAGCGCCCGCCTCTTTACAGGGTGGGCGCCGCTCCTTCGTCGAGCAATCGGCGGCAAGGCGACGCCGGTCTCTATTTTGTACATGTCGTTGCCGCGCCACCTTTGCGCGCATGCACTACAGCATGTCGCGGCGAATGGGATTCGCCCGACCTGCTGTTAAGCTTCTGATTTTATGCATGTCGTTGTCCCGGAACCGAGGACACTTCCGGGCGACATGCACTGGGCAAATCGGATCAGCTCCCTTTGCGTGTTTTTGCCTTGGCTGCGGCAGGGGCTGGCGCCGGTTCGATCAGCTTGCGGTAAAGGTGCCAGGTCGAATGGCCGAGCACGGGCAGCACCACGGCCAGGCCGACGAGCAGCGGCAGCGAGCCGAGACCCAGCGCAACGGCGACGATGAGACCCCACAGCAGCAGCGGCACCGGGTTCGTCATGACCGCTCGCGCCGAAGTCTCGACAGCCGCGTAGGCGCCGATGTCGCGGTCGAGCAGCAGCGGGAAGGCGACGACCGTGGTGCTGAGCACGACAAGGGCAAACAGAAAACCGATGAGGTTGCCCAGAATGATCAGCGTCCAGCCGCGCTGTGTGGTCAGCACATCCGCGATAAAGCTGAAGAACGATGCCGGCGCGGCATCGCCATAGAGGTAGGCATAGAGCGCGCGCGCGGTTACCAGCCAGGCGATGAACAGCACCCCCAGCATGATCCCGAGAGCGGCGATAGCCGGCATGGCGGGCGATTTTCGGACGTCGAAGGCATGTCGCCACGACGCGTCGAGTTGCTGTTCGCGCCGGCGGCTGATCTCATAGAGGCCAAGCGCGGCGAAGGGGCCTAGAAGCGCGAAGCCGGTCATCAGTGGGTAGACGAGCTGAAGCGCGTTCCCGCCGGAGCTCCAGGTGATCAGCACGATACCGGCAACCGGATAGATCAGGCATAAAAAGACGTAGTGCGAGGGTTTTTCCCAAAAATCGTCAAATCCCCGGCGAAGCGCGTCAAAAACATCCGCAACCCCTATCCGGCGGATAGCGGGATGTTCGAGCTTGCTGCCGGTGCCTGCTGCGTAGACATGGAAATTTGCCATGACCATTCCCTCCAGGATCGGGCCCGGTTCGGTCGCGGTTTTCGGTGTTGCCGTCTGCGTGACTGGCCACGCGAAACCGCGACCTGCACCGCCGGTATCATAGCATTGTTCCCCGGCCTTGTCGCGTTCGGCCGCCCGGTCTGCAACCTAAATACCGTTTGATGCGTTACCGTGCGCGGCATTGAAGCGCGTGGCGTCGAAAAGGGGGCGTGCGGCCCGCTAATTTTAGCCTTATGCATGTCGCTGTACCAAAATCGAGGTTACTTTCGGGCGACATGCGCTAGCATCCACGGCGCGGACGGCGCCGATTTGAGGGAGGAGAATGCCATGAGACTGAACGCGGCCCTTCTTGCGATTTCATTTATCGCGACCACCCCGGCCTTTGCAGCGGGCGATGCCGACGCCGGCAAGAAGATCTTCACCAAATGCATGGTCTGCCATGAAGCGACGACCGACAAGGACAAGATCGGTCCATCCTTGCATGGCGTCATCGGCCGAAAGGCAGGTTCGCTGCCGAGCTTCCAGGCCAAATATTCCGACGCGATGAAGAAGGCAGGTGCGGGCGGCCTGGTCTGGGACGAGGCCAATCTCGCTGAATACATCAAGTCGCCGAAGACAAAGGTGCCCGGCAACAAGATGCCCTTCGCCGGGCTCCCGAACGATGCCGACGTCGCCAATGTGATCGCCTACCTGGAAGCCGCCGCCAAGCAGTAGAGGCTGGCGGAACTGGGATGCCTGAGCCTTTGCTGGACTCGGAGGCGGGCGATGCTTGCCGAGGCCGTAGCGAATTCATGCCAGACTGATACGAAAGTTGCCGCACCCGAGGCGATCGGGGCGGACCTTTTCGAAGGGCTTCGCAACACTCCCCAATGGGCCCCGATGTTCCGTTTTTACGCGGGGCAAAGCGCGCGCGCGGCCTCAGACACAATTCAGAAATAAACCAGAAAAACTCCAGAAATCGTTCGGGCGTAGAATTGGCTGGAGAGGGTTTCATCGGCTGCCGCACTGCGGCACTTGTTCGGATTGGCGACAAGCGATGCAAAGGTTCTCGATCAGCTTGATGAGTGCGTTGCTCGGCATTTCGCTCGCTACCAGTCCGGTCGAAGCTGGCGAGGCAAAGGTTGCGGCGACCCGAACCGAGCGCTGCACCAATCTCAGCCGCCAAGTTGACGAAGCCCTCGAAACCCATGCCGCGTCAACGCAGGTCACCGCGGCGAAAGCGCTGCAAAGAAAGGGAAATCGGTTCTGCGCCAACAAGAAGCAGGCACAGGGAATCCGAATGCTCGCAAATGCTGTGAAGCTGCTTGGCGTGACGCCGATCGATCCGGATGCAGTGAAAACCGACCTGCATAGCAAGGAGAAAAAACCATGAACAAGTCCCTTCTCTCCGCCCTCGGTCTCGCCGTTGCGCTGGCTTTGTCGATGCCAGCTCCCGGTACCGCCGCCGCCACCAAGACGACCGCTCCAGCTGCGACCGCAACGACCAAGGCGGCAACGACTGCGAAGCCGCACGCGAAGAACGTTACGACCAAGAAGGCTTGCAAGCCGACGAAGAAGCACAAGTGCCCGGTTAAGCACAAGAGCCCGGTGAAGCACAAGAAGCACACCGCGAAGACCGCGGCGTCCAAAAAAGCCTATTAACACCGCTATGCCATGAGAAGGCTGTTCCATCTGCATTCGGTTGGGGCGGCCTTTTCTATGCGGCCGACGCGGAGCGGCCCATTGGCTCTCCGGCTGCTTCGGGGGACGCCCTTTGCGAGTTGCTCACGGCGCCTCCTGGGCCGATTTGACTGGCTCAGGGGCATTGGATCGTCAGACGCCAAGAAACAACTGCATCCGGTTCCGTTGAACCTCCCGATTTTGCACTTAGACCGGGATCGTAGTGAACGGTCCGGCGTTGAGAAGCGCTGCCTAGCCTACGGAAAGTCCAATGACTCGCATCGCAACGTTCAACGTGAACGGCGTCAACAGCCGCCTGCCGGTGCTGCTCAAATGGCTGAGTGAAACCACGTACGACATTGTCTGCCTTCAAGAGCTAAAGACATCCGACGACAAGTTCCCTGCTGATGCGATCCTGGACGCGGGTTACGGCGCGATCTGGCACGGGCAGAAGTCTTACAACGGTGTAGCTATCCTAGCTCGAGGGACAAAACCACTAGAACGTCGGCGAGGTCTGCCCGGGGATCCAGACGACACTCACAGCCGCTACATCGAGGCCGAGGTGAATGGGCTTGTCGTGGGTTGTCTCTACCTGCCCAACGGCAACCCGGCGCCAGGTCCAAAATTCGACTACAAGCTCCGCTGGTTCGATCGCCTGATCAGCTACGGCCAGCTGCTAGTCACAGACGGCGCTAGCATTCTCTGCGGCGACTATAACGTCGTTCCAACCGCAATCGACGCCGTGGTGCCCGGACGATGGCTAGGGGACGCGGTGTACTTTCCGGAGAGCAGGCAAGCCTACGCCGAAATGCTGGGGAATGGTTGGATCGATGCCGTCCGGCGCATCCACCCCGAGAAGGGCATCTACACATACTGGAACTTCTCATACCGGGGCGGCTACGATCGAAGTTCCGGCCTCCGAATGGACCACCTGCTCGTGAGCCCTTCCCTTTCGGACAAACTGCGCAATGCCGGGGTGGACGTCGAATTGCGCGCCTGGGAGAAGCCAAGCGACCATGCGCCAGCTTGGATCGAGCTCGATTGAGTACTAAAGCAATTACAGGAATTATGCGTTTGCGTAACGCAAAGAGTTAGAGTGGTCGGGGCTTGGTGGCAGAGACCTCGTCCACTGCGGGGCACCGCCCCTTACTCCCCCGCCGGGCTCTTCACCGGCCGCCGCGCGCGCGTCGCCCGCTTCGCCTTCTTCGCACTCGCCAGTTCATGCATGGCATCGAGCTGCATCTGCTGCATCTCCGCCAGCCGCGTCCATTGGCGCGAGATGAGGTAGTCGAGCTTTTCGTGCAGATGGCGCACTTCGAGCTCGGCCTTGAGGTTGACGCGGTAGTCGTTGAAGGAGCGCAGGCGGTCTTTCACCTCCTGGCGCTTCTGGCTCATCATGATGATCGGCGCCTGGATGGCGGCGATGCAGGAGAGCAGCAGGTTGAGCAGGATGAAGGGGTAGGGATCGAAGGCGCCGGTCGTGCCTTCGAACAGGTTGATGCCGATCCACACCAGAAGCACGCTGCCGAACGAGATCAGGAACCACCAGCTGCCGCCGAAGGCGGCCATGCCGTCGGAGACGCGGTCGGCGAACGTCCGGTGCTCCTCGAATTCTTCTTCGCTGTTTTCCGAAATCGTGTCCTGCCGGGCGATCGATTCCACCACCTGGCGGTCGAGCTCGGAGAATTCGCCGTGCTCCTGCTGCAGCAGCTCCTCCATGTAGCGCATGCGGTAGCGGCCGAGCTCCTCGCGGCTGATGCGGGCGCCCTTGGGCAGGTCGGGGTGGTCCGAGTGAATGCGGTCGGCGAGACTCGGGCGCAGCGTATCGATGCGCACAAGGTCGCGCTTGCGGAATTTGCGGCCCGAGATCGCCGATGGCTTTTTCTTCGGCTTCAGCCGCGATGTGCCAGGCCCTGACGGTTCGGAATCCGGCACTTCGGGCGTATCGAAATGCTCGTCGGAAACGCCGTGCAGATCCGCTTCGGTGGTCGGCGCCTCGAAATATTCGCCGCCGCTGTCGTTCTCATTGTCGGCCGACTTCTGCTCGGATGCCTTGGGAACGGTGCTCATGATGGGCTCCTGCTGTCGTGCTTAGTTTAGAATACGCCATCGCGGTGGGGCATATCCACCGTCGGATTCCGCAGCCTATGCCACGTCTTCCGCACGATTGCGTGACAGTCGCAAGACAATAGCCGGCTGCGGGGTGCAGCGGAGCAGGATCCGCACCGTGGCGGCGCCCCGAGGTCGCGGCATGGATCCTCGGGTCTGCGCCACATCGCTTCGCTCCTTGCTCCGCCCGTGGATGACGAAGAGATGGGGAGGCTCCCCACCTCACTGCTGTTCGGCGAACATCAGCCTGGTCTTGGTGTCGGCCATGGTGGGCGACAGGCTGCGCTGGATCAGCGCTTCGACATGGTCGTTGCGCTGGCGGGCGCTGTCGGCGCCCATCACTACCACGATCAACTGGCGGCCGTCGGCGTCGTAGGAGGTGACGATGTTGAAGCCGGAGGCCCTGATATAGCCGGTCTTGATGCCGTTGACGCCGCGCACGCGACCGAGCATGTCGTTATGGCCGCGTACCAGCCTGCCACGGAACATGAAGTCGCTTTCGGAGAAATAGTGGAAGTGCTGCGGGAAGCGCCGCTGCAACGACATGCCGAGCACCGCCATGTCGTGCGCGGTCGTCATCTGGCCGTCGTCGGGCAGGCCCGACGCGTTGCGGAAGGTGGTGCTGCTCATGCCGAGCTGGCGCGCCTTGGAGGTCATCATGGCGGCGAACTGGTCCTCCGAGCCGCCGAGATATTCGCCCACCGCCACCGCCACGTCATTGGCCGATTTGACGACGATGGCGCGGATGGCGGAATCGACGTCGATCGTCTCGCCGCGCCGGAAGCGCATCTTGGTCGGCGGCTGCGAGGCGGCGTGGTCGGAAACCGGGATCTGCGTCTCCTTGGTGACGCGGCCCGTCTCCATCGCCTCGAACAGCAGATAGAGCGTCATCATCTTGGTCAGCGACGCCGGATAGCGCTGCGCCGTCGAATTGACCTCGAACAGCTGCTTGCCGCTCCGTCCATCGACGACGATGGCCGCGTATTTCTGCGGCGGTGCCGGAACGGCCAACACGCTGTCGGGCGGGGTTATGGTCGAGCAGCCGGCAACCATGGCCGCCAGGGTGAGGGCAGCCAGGATTTTCTGGAAGAGCGGAAAGAGACGCGAAAAGGACAAGGGCTGGACTGTTCTGGCAATGCTGTTGCTGAGATAAGGCGAAGCTAACGTAACGCGGCGGATGCGTCCATTTGGTTAATGCCGGTTAGCCCTGGGAATGTCGAGTGCAGCACGACCTGGTTTCCTCGCCCCTGCCGAAGGCGGGGGAGAGGTGGCCGCGTAGCGGCCGGAGAGGGGGCTTCGTAGGGCGCTAGCCTCGAAAGGAAATCCGCTTCACGTTCGACAATACATCCCTCCACCCTGATGCAAAATGCCTGACGCTGCGCTTGCGCAATCCACACGGAACGGGTTCTGTTCGCACCGTCAGATTCGGGTGAGAGCGCCATGGATACAGTCACGATCAACGCCAAGGGCATCTCGGTTTCGCTCGACCTCACGGTCGGCCACATCGCCGACATGGTCATTGAAAGTAACGGGCGCAAGCTCAGGCCACTGCACCGCGCACCTTGGGTCGACGCCGGCGAGACGCTGCCTCCTGACCTGCCGCAGGGCACCGTCCGGCTCTCCGGCGACTTTCTCTGCGCGCCGTTTTCGCGCAGCGATGTCGAGGAGGCGCCGCTGCATGGCTGGCCGGCCAACAGTGCCTGGGATGTGGTCGACAGCGGCGCCACGGATGGCGGATGGCGCGCTGTCTTCCGGCTGCGCCACAAGGTGATGGGTGCCGGCGTCGACAAGATTTTCACGCTGCGCGACGACCATCCCTTCCTCTACCAGGAACATGTGTTTTCCGGTGGGTCCGGCGCGATCTCGGTCGCCCACCACCCGATGACGGCGATGGAAGGCGGCGGCAGGCTGGCGTTCTCGCCGAAGCGGTTTGCCGCCACCCCGGCCGATCCGCTGGAGCCGGACCCCGGGCGCGGCCGCTTCATGCTGGCGTATCCGGCGCGGTCGTCCGACCTCGCGCATTTTCCCGCTGCCGGCGGCGGCACGCTGGATCTCACGAACTACCGCATAGAGCACCGGCGCGAGGATTTCCTCACTCTGGTCGAGGCCGACCATGGCGGCCCGGGCTGGACCGCGCTTGCCCGCCACGCCGAGGACGATCTGGTGCTGGTGCTGAAGAACCCGGCCGAACTGCCGGTCACCATGCTGTGGTTCAGCAATGGCGGGCGCGACTACGCGCCGTGGAGCGGCCGCCATCTCGGTGTGCTCGGCATCGAGGATGGGCGCACGGCGATTGGCCACGCCGCCTCGCTCGGCGACAACTGGCTGAAGCGCGAAGGCGTGGCGACGGCATTCGCGCTTGGCGAGGACCGCGGCGTCTCGTTCCGCCATGTCATCGGCGCGTTACCGCTGTCGGGCGGCGAGCCACCACGGGAGATCACCACGGCGGATGGCCGTCTGCGGTTGGCTGGCGCGGCGGCATCGGAGGTCCCGTTCGACAGCGAATTCCTGCGCATCGGCCTGCCAGCGGCACGCTGAAGGGCAAAGCCGTAAGGATTAATCGCATTCGCCAGCGCTGACTTCCACGCCTGTTCGCTCTAAATCGTGCAAATCGCGGTTTGAAATTTCCAGCGACCGCCGACAAGATGCGTCTGAAATCGTGCGGAAGGAGCCAAAATGTCCGAAATCGCCCACCTCGCCGCCACCATCTTCAAGCGCGCCGGCAAGGCGAAGCGCTTCATCGTCGCCATCGCCGGACCGCCGGGCGCCGGCAAATCGACATTATCGGCAAGCCTGCATGACCTTTTGCCGGAAGGCGCTGTGGAAGTCGTGCCCATGGATGGCTTCCACTATGACGATATCGTGCTCGACGCGCGCGGCCTGCGCGCGCGAAAGGGCGCGCCCGACACGTTCGACTTCGGCGGCTTCGAGGCGCTTCTGAAGCGCATCCGCGCCGGCGAGCCCGAAATCGCCATTCCGGTCTTCGACCGCGACATGGAATTGTCGCGCGCCGCCGCGGCGATCGTCGGTGCCGAGACCAAGTTCATCCTGGTCGAAGGCAATTACCTGTTGCTCGACGAGGAGCCTTGGTCGCGGCTGGCGCCGCTGTTCGATTTCTCGATCTTCGTCGACGTGCCGCGCAATGAGCTCGAACGCCGCCTGATGGAACGCTGGCACGAGCATGGCCGTTCCGAAGCCGACGCGCGCGCCTGGATCGCCTCCAACGACATGCCCAACATCGAACGCGTGCTGGCACGGCGCCGGGCGGCCGACCTGGTCATTGGTTAACTCGGGTTAATCTCGATCAACCTGTTTAATTTTCGGTATTTTTCGACGGGAACCTTAAGACTTACAAGGCGTTATCCCGATCAGGCAATCATGCCAGAAGAGGGATTCCGTCCGATGGCAACCAAAGCAAAAAAGCCCGCCAGGGGCAAGTCAGCCCAACCGAAGGCGCCGCAATCGGCGGCCGGGGCCGGCCCGGCGGTCGCCCAGCGCTCCAAGGATACAAAGGCCTTCGGCAAGGCGCCGCCGAAGAAAGTCGTACCAGGTGGCACGCCGAAAGTTACCGCGCCGAAAGCGGCTGCCAGGACAGCCCAAGCGAGGAAGCCGGCCGCAGGCGACTCGAAGGTTCGCACGGCAGCCAACATTGCCGCTGGAGCGGTCGTGGCCACGGCGCGAGGCGTGGCGTCCCTCGCCGCCTCCGTGGTCGGCAAGGGCGGATCCAAGGCGAAAGCAAAGTAGGGCCGCGTCCCCGTGGGGGCCGGCGGGGTTCAGCTCCGCCCCGGAATGGTCAGGCCCTTCTGCACTGCCGGCCGCGCCAGGCCGCGCTCCAGCCACGCTGCCAGATTGGTGAAATCATCGAAGCCGACCAGATCGCGCGCCTCGTAAAAGCCGATCAGGTTGCGCACCCAGCCGAGCAGCGAGATGTCGGCGATGGTGTAGTCATTGTCCATGATCCACTTGCGGCCCTTCAGCCTGACGTCGAGAACGCCGAGCAGGCGGCGCGATTCGTCGCGGTAACGCTCCAGCGGCCGCTTGTCGGCGATCTCGCGGCCGGCGAATTTGTGAAAGAAACCGACCTGGCCGAACATCGGCCCGACGGAGGCCATCTGGAAGAAGACCCACTGGATCGTTTCGTAACGCCGCGCTGCATCCGCTGGGATGAGCAGGCCGGTCTTTTCAGCGAGGTAGAGCAGGATGGCGCCGGATTCGAACAGGCCGATCGGCGCGCCATCAGGGCCGTTGGGATCGATGATCGCCGGAATCTTGCCGTTGGGATTGAGCGACAGGAATTCCGGGGTCCAGCTCTCGTTCTTGCCGATGTTGATCAGATGCGGCTCATAGGGCAGGCCGAGTTCCTCCAGCGCGATCGATATCTTCACTCCGTTCGGCGTCGTTGCCGAATAGAGCTGAATCTGGTCCGGATGCTTCGCTGGCCAACGGGTTGCGATCGGAAAGGCGGACAAGTCGGCCATCGAGAACTCCTGAGCGGGGGGATTTGCGCCAAGCGGCGCGGGGTCGGCGGGTCTGCCAAGAATTAGCTAGGGCTGCGGTCGGGTGGGATCAATATGGCTGCGACGCTTTCACCATGCACGGATAGTCAACCGTTCCGGACCGCCTGGGGCAGGTGGTGACCGACCGGGACGGTGGTGACTGCCCGGGGAGGTAGTAACCGCCCGGGAGGTAGTAACCGCCCGGATTAGATGGCCTTGAAGGCCAGCACCGCATTGGTGCCGCCAAAGGCAAAGCTATTGCTGATGGCGGCGCGCACCTTGCGCTCGCGCGCGACATTCGGCGTCACGTCAAGATCGCAGTCGGGATCGGCCTCGCGGTAATTCGCCGTCGGCGGCACAACGCCTTCGCGGATCGCCATGACGCAGGCGATCATCTCCAGCCCGCCCGAGGCGCCGAGGCAATGCGCATGCATCGACTTGGTCGAGGAGACGGAGAGCGCCCGCGCATGGTCGCCGAAGACGCGCTTGATCGCGGTGGTCTCGATCTGGTCGTTGGCCTTGGTGCCGGTGCCGTGCGCGTTGAGGTAGTCGACATCCTCGGGATTGAGCCCGGCGTCGGCCAGGCAGAAGCGCATCGCCGCTTCCGGTCCCTCGACGGTAGGCGCGACTATGTCCGAGGCATCGGCCGAAAGGCCGGCGCCGGCGATCTCGGCCAAAATGGTGGCGCCGCGCGCCATCGCATGGTCGTAGCTTTCCAGAACCGCCATGCCGGCACCCTCGCCCAGCACCAGGCCCTGGCGGTCGGCAGAAAATGGCCTGCACGTGTCGGGCGACAAAACACGCAGTGCCTCCCAGCCCTTCAGCACGCCCCACACCAGCGGCGCCTCGGTGCCGCCGGCCACCATGACGTCGGCGCGGCCGAGCCTGATCTGGTCGACCGCCGAGGCGATGGCATGATTGGCCGACGAACAGGCCGAGGTGACGCCGAACACCGGTCCGCGCAAACCCAGATGCATGCTGATCTGGCCGGAGGCGGCGCCCGGCATGACCCTGGGAACCGTGAAGATGCCGGCGCGATTCTTGCCCTCGATCAGGATGGCGCGATAGTTCTCCTCGACCGTCTCGAACCCGCAGACGCCAACACCGACAATGGCTCCCATCCGATAGGTATTGTCCGCATGCGGGACCAATCCGGACTGCCGCATGGCTTCTTTCGCCGCGATCACCGCCAGCAGGCTGAAGCGATCCATCGACACCAGTTGCTTGCGCTCGATGCCGTGATCCGGCAGCGCCTTGATCTCGCAGCCTGTCTTGACCTTCAGGTCGTGCAGGAAGGGATTGTCGATCGGGCCGATCGCCGACCGGCCGGCCCGCATCTCGGCCCAGATTGCCTGCGCATCGGTGCCCAATCCGCACAGCCCACCGATGCCGGTAATGACGACACGCTTCAGCATTCGGTCAGGCTTTTTTCGCGATCAGCGCGCGAACGGCCTCGACCATGTCGCCGACATTCTTCAGATTGCTCCAGGCATCGACCGTGTTCATCTCGATCTCGATGCCATATTGCTCCTCGAGGTCGAAGATGATCTCGGTCAGCTCCAGCGAATGAATGCCCAGCGCCGTCAATTCGGTCGTGGTGGTGATTTCCTCGCCGCCAGGCTCGGCATGGGCCTTGATCTTTTCGATGATGTCCGTTGCCAGCTGGTCAGCCATTCGGTTTCTTCCCCACTTGTCGTTTCCGACGCTGAACAGCGTCTTCTTGTCCTCGATATCAGGTCGCGATCTTCGCCTTATCCCCCGCCAAGCGTCGCCTGACCGTACCAAGGTGGTTCCCTCTATAGAAACGGAAACGTCATCAAGCAACAAGCTATATGTCGACAAAAGCGCCACAGTGCTTAACCTGACGGCGTGGATACGATCGAAAATACGAAGTTCTCGGGTAAGCTGGCCCAGCGTGCGGCCGGCAAGGCGCAGCTTGGTTGCGCCAGCATCGACGGACACACGCGGCTGCGGCGCCTCTATCAGGACGGCTCCGCCAAGATAAGGCTGCCGGCCGTTTCGGCCGGTCCGCTGGAGGCGGTCCTGATCAACACCGCCGGCGGGCTGACCGGCGGCGACCGCCTCGGCTGGGATGTCGATGTCGGCGCGGATGCCAGCGCCACGATAACGACCCAGGCCTGCGAAAAAGTCTATCGCGCAGCGTCGGACCATGCCGAAGTGCGGGTCAAGCTGACCGTCGGTCAGAACGGCAGCATCGCCTGGTTGCCGCAGGAAACCATCGTCTTCGACCGCGCCGCGTTTGTTCGTACGTTGGATGTCGAGCTTGCCGTGGGGGCCGAGGCGCTGGTGCTGGAAGCGGCCGTCTTCGGCCGCCTGGCTATGGGCGAACGTGCCGCGCAGGGCACTTTTCGCGACCGCTGGCGTATCCGCAGGGAAGGAATTCTCATTCATGCCGAGGATTTCCGCATCGGACCCGATATCGCCGATACTCTGGCCCGTCCGGCGACATCAGGCGGCGCGATCGCCGTGGCTACGCTGATGCTGGTGTCGCCGCGCGCGGAAGCCTTGCTCGACCCGGTTCGGGAGATCATTGGCGACCGGGGCGGCGCCAGCGTCTGGACAGTGAAGACATCTGGCAAGCTTCTTGCGAGGCTTTACGCCGGGGACGGCTACCACCTGCGCCAGCGGCTGGTCCCGCTCGTCGAATTGCTCAACGGAAGGGCGGGGTTGCCCAAATTATGGTCACTGTGACTGTGGCCGCATCATTTCAGGAAGACGCATGAACCTGACGCCAAGGGAAAAGGACAAGCTGCTGATCGCCATGGCGGCGATCGTGGCGTGCAAGCGGCTCGAGCGCGGCGTCAAGCTCAACCATCCAGAAGCCATCGCGCTGATCACCGATTTCGTTGTCGAGGGCGCCCGCGATGGCCGCCCGGTCGCCGAGCTGATGGAGGCCGGCGCCCATGTCGTCAGCCGCGCGCAGGTCATGGAAGGCATCGCCGAGATGATCCATGACGTGCAGGTGGAAGCGACATTCCCCGACGGCACCAAGCTGGTGACCGTGCACGAACCCATCCGGTGAGGAGAGAAAATGCTGGAGCTGCGCCCGAACTGCGAATGCTGCGACAAGGATCTGCCGCCGGAGGCGAAGGATGCGCTGATCTGCACCTTCGAGTGCACCTTCTGCGCCGGCTGTGTCGAAAACGTGCTTGGCGGCGTCTGCCCAAACTGCGGTGGCAATTTTACAGCCCGGCCGATTCGCCCCGCCGCGATGCTGAAGAAATATCCGGCTTCGACCAAACGCGTGCTCAAGGCCGAGGGCTGCGGCCCCCGCAAGGCCGCCTGACACCGCAAAACGAAAGGCAAGTAAAATGATCCCTGTCAAACGCCTGTGCCTCTCGGCGATCCTGCTCGTGGCGGCCGCCATGCCTGCCTACGCCCATGTCGGCATTGGCACGACATCCTCCTTCATGGCCGGCTTCACGCATCCGCTGTCCGGCCTCGACCATATGACGGTGATGCTCGCTGTCGGTCTGTGGGCGGCCCTCAAGGGTGGCAAGGCGATCTGGGCCTGGCCTGCGGCGTTCGTCGCCGTCATGCTCGGTGGCGCGGCCCTTGGTATGGCTCATATGCCGTTGCCGTTCGTCGAGCCGGGCATACTGGCCTCCGTCGTGGCGGTTGGACTGCTGGTGGCGTTGGCGGTCGATCTGCCCGTTTCGGCCGGTGTCGCCATCATCGGTCTGTTCGCGCTGTTTCACGGCCACGCCCATGGCACGGAAGTGCCGGAAAATGCCGGCGGGCTCGAATATATGGCCGGCTTTGCCATCGCCACCGTGCTGCTCCATGCAATCGGCATCGCCGCTGGTCTGAGCCTCGGCCTAAGGTTCCGCGGTGTGGCCCGTATCGCGGGTGCCGCCTGCGCGGCGATCGGCGTCGTCCTCGCCTTCGGCGTCGTGTGAGGTCCCATGATCCCCGGCGAAATCATCTCTGCTCGAGGCGACATCGAACTCAATGAGGGTCTGCCGACCGTCACCCTGAAAGTCGCCAACAGTGGCGACCGCCCGGTCCAGGTCGGCAGCCACTACCATTTCTTCGAAACCAACGAGGCGCTGAAATTCGACCGCGAGCGCGCGCGCGGCATGCGCCTCGACATCGCCGCCGGCACCGCCACGCGCTTCGAACCGGGGCAGGAACGCGACGTCACGCTGGTGCCGCTCGGCGGCAAGCGCGAGGTCTATGGATTTCAGCAGAAGGTGATGGGCAAGCTGTGAGGGCGTCTCATGCCTGGTGCGCAAGGCCGGCCAACGGCTTCGGGGCAAACCTGAAAGCAAACGATGCCTTCGGCTCAGCCAGACGGCTTGGCGGCCGCATAGATGACGATCTTTCCGGGATCGTCGAACTCGACGGCGAGAACGTCCTCGGCAAGCACGCGCCGCGACTCGATGGCATTGAAGAGCAGGGCGTTGGCCTCGATCTCATTGCGCAGTTCGGTAACATCGTCCTGATGCTGCCGAACCTTGTTCTCGATGGCCGGTGGCGGGCCGCCCTCGCTGCGCGCCGCGTCGGTCAGGAACACGATATCGACCTTGTCGAGCTTGGATGTCTTGCGCACCGTGCTGATGTTTTCGCGCGTGCGGTCGATCGCCGAATTGACCTTTCCGATCTCGGCGGTCGTCTTGGCCTCTTCCTGGTTGACTTGCGAGCCGACGATGCGGTCGACGGTCTCCGGGCTTTGAAGGCCCTGCGCGTTCAGCGCCGCCTGGGGGAGACTCACCACCAGAAACGCAGCTGCGGCAACGGCGTGCAGCCAACGGACATCGGGCAAGTTGGTGTCGGTCATCGTCCACTTTCGCGGTTTGTTTCGACGCTCAGGAAACGAAACGACTCCGGCTCTGCCACGGTTCCCGTCATGATTCGGCGGGCGGACCGGATACCGGCCCGCCACGCCGGGTCTTTAACTCGCTTTCTTGGTGATCAGGGTCAGCGCGCCATTCGGCTCCATGCTGGCCGCGACCACCTGAGCCGAGGTCATTCGCTTGGCCTGGAGGGCGGATTTCACCTTGGGGGTGGCGTCGATCGAACTGCGCAGTTTCTGCAGGCCTGCGTCGCCACGCTGCGCGATCACCTGGTTGACCTGCGTCTGCGTGTCCTTCGGCAACTCGCTGATGTCGATGACGTTGACGCTCTGGATCGCCGGCGCGGCCTGCTGACCGCCAGGGGCGGCTGGAGCCGGCGCGCTTGGAGAGGGCTGTTGCGCGGGCTGCTGCTGGGCACTGGCGGCACCAACCAGCATCAGGGTGGCGGCAGTTGCAAGAACTATCGTTTTGCGCATGGATTTTCCTTCCATCGATTTGGCAAACGGTCGTTTTGGGGTGGCGGCCCAACCTCAACCGCCAAATGGGTTCAGAAGGTGTCGCCGAGCGGGTCATTGCGTGACTATTGGATGGCGACAATGTGCAGCTGGGCTTCGATCACACCGCATTTCGGGAGCAATCGCTGATGGCCAGACTAACCCGTGCCGCCTACGCCCAGATGTATGGCCCGACCGTTGGCGACAAAGTGCGGCTTGCCGACACCGAACTGATCATCGAGGTCGAGAAGGATTTCACCATTCATGGCGAGGAGGTGAAATTCGGCGGCGGCAAGGTCATTCGCGACGGCATGGGCCAGAGCCAGGTTTCCCGTGCCCAAGGCGCGGTCGACACCGTCATCACCAATGCGCTGGTGATCGATGCCAGCACCGGCATCTTCAAGGCCGATGTAGGCCTCAGGGATGGCCGCATCGCGGCAATAGGCAAGGCCGGCAATCCCGATACGCAAGATGGCGTCACCATCATCATCGGTCCCGGCACCGAAATCATCGCCGGCGAGGGCAAGATCCTCACCGCCGGTGGCTTCGACGCGCATATCCACTTCATCTGCCCGCAGCAGATCGAGGAGGCACTGATGTCGGGCATCACCACCATGCTTGGCGGCGGCACCGGCCCGGCGCATGGCACGCTGGCCACCACCTGCACGCCGGGGCCATGGCACATGGCGCGCATGGTCCAGTCCTTCGATGCCTTCCCGATGAATATCGGCCTGTCGGGCAAGGGCAACGCCTCGCTGCCCGACGCACTCGAGGAAATGGTGCTGGGCGGCGCTTGCTCGCTCAAGCTCCACGAGGACTGGGGCACGACGCCGGCGGCGATCGACTGCTGCCTGTCGGTCGCCGACGACTACGACGTGCAGGTCATGATCCACACCGACACGCTCAACGAATCCGGCTTTGTCGAGAACACGGTGGCGGCCATCAAGGGCCGCACCATCCACGCCTTCCACACCGAGGGCGCCGGCGGCGGCCATGCGCCGGATATCATCAAGGTCTGCGGCCTGCCCAACGTCATCCCGTCCTCGACCAACCCGACTCGGCCCTATACCGTCAACACGCTGGCCGAGCATCTCGACATGCTGATGGTCTGCCATCATCTGTCGCCGTCGATCCCCGAGGACATCGCCTTTGCCGAAAGCCGTATCCGCAAGGAAACCATCGCCGCCGAAGACATCCTGCACGACATCGGCGCCTTCTCGATCATCTCGTCGGACAGCCAGGCCATGGGTCGCGTCGGCGAGGTGGCGATCCGCACCTGGCAGACCGCCGACAAGATGAAGCGCCAGCGCGGGTCGTTGCCGCAGGAGACCGGCGACAACGACAATTTCCGCGTCCGCCGCTATATCGCCAAATACACCATCAATCCGGCCATCGCGCACGGGCTGTCGAAGGAGATCGGCTCGATCGCGGTCGGCAAACGCGCCGACCTGGTGCTGTGGAATCCGGCCTTCTTCGGCGTCAAGCCGGATATGGTGCTGATCGGCGGCATGATCGCCGCCGCCCCGATGGGCGATCCCAACGCCTCGATCCCGACGCCGCAGCCGATGCACTACCGGCCGATGTTCGGCGCCTATGGCAAAGCCCGGACCAACTCGTCCGTGACTTTCGTTTCGAAGGCCGCGCTCGAATCGGGTTTGCACGGCAGGCTCGGCGTCGACAAGCAATTCGTCGCCGTCGAAAACACGCGCGGCGGCATCGGCAAGCACTCGATGGTGCTCAACGACGCCACGCCGCATATCGAGGTCGATCCGGAAACCTACGAGGTACGCGCCGACGGCGAACTCTTGACCTGCGAGCCGGCGACCGTGCTGCCGATGGCGCAGCGGTATTTTCTGTTTTAAGGGCGTGATCTTCAACGAAATCACGCCTATTATCCCATGGCCTTTGTCAAGTGCGAGGCCTAGCTAGGGAACTGAAATTCCAAGATGGGCGGGGTTTTTCGAGAATTTAACGAATCTAGTTCCCCAGCTCCCCGGTAGCCGGAAAGCATGTTCGCGATGAACAAGTTTCTGTTGATACAGCAATTGACACCCTACGAGGCCGATTATGCTCGGTGGTGCGCCGAACAAGGTGCATTGTTGCGTGAAGGTCGCCTGTCTGACCTCGATCGCGAGAATCTTGCCGAGGAGATCGAGAGCTTGGGGCGCAGCGACCAAAGGGAAATTGCGAGCAGGTTGGGCACCTTGCTCCAACATCTCCTTAAGTGGGAATTCCAGCCTGAGAAACGCAAAACCGGATGGTTGGCGACGATCCACGAACAGCGATTTCGGATCGAAAATCTGCTCGACGCGAGTCCTAGCCTGAAAGCTTATCCAGGAAAACAACTTGGCCGAGAATTCCGGATAGCGAAGTTGAAGGCGGCCGACGGGACGGGCCTGATGGAACGGGATTTCCCGGTGGATTGTCCGTACTCGGTCAAGGAGGTTCTCGACCATGATTTTTTCCCCGGCGATCCTTGGTCACCGGAAAAGCTTATTCGGGAATGAGTTATCGTGTTACGCCGCACGTCGGCTAGTTTCGTTGCGCCGAGGGCATTGTTAGTAGTCGATGGCCACTGAAATAGCCTCCGCCCACGACATTTTCCCGCATATCCGCATCGTCATGGGCATGGTGATCGGGCTTGGTGTCGCCCGTTTGCTGTCGGGGGTGGCGCGCATCGTCCAGCATCCTGGCCAGTACCGGCTCTATCCCGTGCATCTGGCCTGGGTCGCCTCGGTGCTGTTGATGCTGGTGCATTTCTGGTGGTGGGAGTTCGGCCTCTACGCCATCGAAACGTGGACCTTCGGCAAATATCTTTTCATCATTTTCTACGCCATCACGCTGTTCCTGCTCTGCGCGATGCTGTTTCCGGACTCGATGCTCGACTACACCAGCTACGAGGATTTCTTCTATTCGCGCCGCGCCTGGTTCTTCGGACTGCTGGCGGCGACCTATCTGCTCGATATCATCGACACGCTGTTGAAAGGTCCGGAGCATTTCGCCCGCTTCGGCAACGAATATCTGTTCCGCACGCCGGTCTTCGTCGCGTTTTGCATCGCCGCGATCCTGGTGCGCGACCGCCGCTTCCACATCGCCTTCGTCGCGGCCGCGCTGATCTACCAGATATCGTTCATCCTGCGGCTCTTCGACACGATCGTATGAGATCGGCCGATGATCTAGAGTTCCGGGGAAAGGCAGGTTCAATGATGTACAAGGCCGTCGGATCGCGCGGATCCCGGGTCAGTCGCGTCCTCTGGATGCTGGAGGAGCTCGGGCAGCCCTATGAATTCGTCGAGGTCAAGCTGCGCTCGCCGGAAGCCTATGCGCTCAATCCGTCGGGCAAGGTGCCGATCCTCATCGACGGCGAGCTGACGGTGACGGATTCGGCCGCGATCTGTGTCTATCTCGCCGACAAGCACGCCGACAAAGGCCTGGGCGCCAATCCTGGGATCGCCGGCCGTGCCGAGATGGATTCCTGGATGCACTTCGCACAGTCGGAGTTCGAGGCGCCGCTGTGGAACAAATTGCGCCACCGCTTCCTCTTGCCCAGGGAAGTGCGGGTCGATGTCGGCCCTGCCGCGGCCTTTGATTTTGCGTCGGAGGTCAAGGCGCTGGAGCGCAGGCTTGGCGACAAAACGTTTGCACTCGGCGACCGGTTCTCGGCCGTCGATGTGCTGCTTGGCGACATGGGCGGCTGGGCGCGTGCCGGCCGGTTCGCGATCGACTCCGACCGCGTCAACGCCTATTTCGACCGCGTGTTGTCGAGGCCTGCCCGTGCGCGGGCGCAAGCCAATGCATCGGCCCGAAAGTCGGAATCGATTTTTGGAAAGCACGATGCATAGATTCAAAGTATTAGAGCGTCCTTTGCGCGTCCAAGAGGACGCGCGGTGCTCTAAGGAGGCTCCATGAAATGAAGCTCAACATCAACACCGACTTCACCAAATTTCCGCGCGCCGTCTCGGTGCTGCCCGCCGGCACGGCCGCGACCGTCGCGCCAACCGGCCGTGCGGTTCTTGCCCATGATGAGCGGCATCTGCGCCGCCGCGCCATCGAACTTGCCGACGGCAGCAAGGTGCTCGTCGACCTGCCCGAACCTGTCGCCCTCAACGACGGCGACCGGCTCGTGCTGGAGGATGGCGGCCATATCGAGATCATCGCTGCGCCCGAAGAGGTCTATGACATCCGCGCCCGCGACGCCGTACATCTCGCCGAGCTCGCCTGGCATATCGGCAACCGCCATCTCGCCGCCGGCATCGAGGCGCACCGCATCCTCATCCTGCGCGACCACGTCATCAAGGCGATGCTGGAGGGGCTCGGAGCCACGGTGCGCGACGTCTCGGAACCGTTCAAGCCGGTGCGTGGCGCCTATTCCGGCGGGCACGATCATGGCCATGCGCACAGCCATGCCGAGGCGCACAGCCATGGCCACGGCGAATCCCATTCGCACAGCCACGCGCATTCGCATCACGATCATCACCATGACTGACCAGCCCTCCGGCATCGCCCTGCTGCGGCTGATGGCATGGCTGTCGCCGGCCTTTCCGGTCGGCGGCTTCGCCTATAGCCATGGCCTTGAGCGCGCGGTGCATGACGGACTGGTGAGCGACGGCGACAGCCTTGCTTCCTGGCTGGAGACGCTGGTCGAGATGGGTTCGGGCTGGAACGATGCCGTGCTGTTCGCAGAGAGCTGGCGCCGCGCCCGCGAAGGCGGCGATCTGGCCGAAGTCGCAGCACTGGCCGAGGCATTGGCCGGCTCGCGCGAACGCCACACCGAGACCATGCTGCAAGGTGCGGCCTTCCTCAAAGCGGCCGGCGCCTGGCCCAATGCCGCGCTGAAGCGCTTGCCGGCCGAATGCGCCTACTGCATCGCTGTCGGCACTGTTGCCGGCGGCAATGGCATTGCGCTGCGGGACGCGCTGTCCGCCTTCCTGCAGGCCTTCTTCTCCAACCTCGTCCAGGCCGCGATCCGGCTCGGCGTCATCGGTCAGAACGAGGCCACGACGCTGCTTGCCGGGTTCGAGCCGCTGGCGCTCTCGACCGCTGCCCGCGCGTCCCGCTCGACACCGGACGATCTCGGTGGCTGCGCCTTCATCTCAGACATCGTGGCGATGAAGCACGAAACCCAGTATTCGCGATTGTTCCGTTCATGATCCTCCTCGCCTTCGTCCTCTCATTCGTCCTGCTGCTGATCACGGCGCTGCATGTCTATTGGGGCATCGGCGGCATCTGGCCGGGCAGGGATGCCGCGTCCTGCGCCCACGCCGTCGTCGGCTTTCGCGGCGTCGACGAAATGCCGACGCCGTTCGCCAGCTTCGCCGTTGCCGCTTGCCTTGGCCTGGCAACGCTCTGGCCGCTGGCGCTCATCGGTTTCTTTGCCTCGCCCTTTCCAAAGGAGGGGCTCGCCGCCACGTCGATGCTGATCGGTTTGGTGTTCCTGGGGCGCGGCATCGCCGGTTTCACGCCCTGGTGGCGCCGGCTGGCGCCGCAACAGCCTTTCGCGCGGCTCGATACCATTCTCTATTCGCCGCTGTGCCTGCTGATCGGGCTTAGTTTCGCGGTCCTCGCCATCACGGAGTTTCCGGCATGACACAAGCTAACGGTCCTCTTCGCATCGGCATTGGCGGCCCCGTGGGTTCCGGCAAGACGACGCTCACCGAAAAACTCTGCAAGGCGCTGCGCGACGAGTTTTCCATCGCCGTCGTCACCAACGACATCTACACCAGGGAGGACGCCATGATGCTGGCCCGGCTGCAGGCGCTGCCGGAGGACCGTATCGTTGGCGTCGAGACCGGCGGCTGTCCGCACACCGCCATCCGCGAGGACGCGTCGATCAATTTGCAGGCTATCGCCGAGCTGAACCGCAAGTTCCCCGATCTCGACATCATCTTCATCGAATCCGGCGGCGACAACCTGGCCGCCACCTTCTCGCCGGACCTTGCCGACCTGACGCTCTATGTCATCTCGGTCTGCCAGGGCGAAGAGATCCCGCGCAAAGGCGGCCCGGCGATCACGCGCTCCGATTTCCTCATCATCAACAAGAGCGACCTTGCGCCTTATGTGAACGTCAATCTCGACATCATGGAGAGCGATGCCGGCCGCATGCGCGGCAAGCGGCCGTTCGGCTTCACTGATCTTTCGCGCGGCAAGGGCCTGCAGGAGGTCATCGATTTCATCGTCGAGCACGGCGGATTGCGGACCGTGGGCGCCGCAAGCACGGCGGCATAGCTGGCCTTCTGCACCAAGCGAAAGCGGTTGCGGGCACCAGCGGAGCGCGGCATTCTTGCCGAAACCGGAGGACTTTTAAGATGACTATTGCCCGCCTGCAGAAGGAAACGCTGACCAACCTGCCCTTCTACGAAGAGCGCGTCGATCTCGCCTGCGCCTTCCGTTGGACGGCGCGGCTCAACATGCACGAGGCGGTGGCCAATCATTTTTCGCTGGCGGTCAATGATGACGGCACCAGGTTCCTGATGAACCCGAACCAAGTGCATTTCTCACGCATCAAGGCCAGCGACCTGATCGAAATCGACGCCAACGATCCCGACACGCTGTCAGGCCCCAATGCACCCGACCCGACGGCATGGGGCCTGCATGGCGCCGTCCATCGCAATGTGCCGCACGCGCGCTGCGTCATGCATGTCCATTCGATTCACGCCACCGTGCTGGCCTCGCTTGCCGACTCGACTCTGCCGCCGATCGACCAGAATTCGGCGATGTTCTTCAACCGTCACGTCGTCGACGCGCATTATGGCGGGCTGGCCTTCGAGGAAGAGGGCGAGCGCTGCTCGCAGCTTCTCGCCGACCCCAAGGTCAAGGTAATGGTCATGGGCAACCATGGCGTGCTGGTCGTCGGCGACACCGTCGCCGACGCCTTCAACCGCATGTTCTATTTCGAGCGCGCCGCCGAGACCTACATCAAGGCGCTGTGGACCGGCCGGCCGTTGCGCACGCTCTCCGACGCGATCGCCGAGAAGGCGGCGAGCGAGATGGACGATTATCCAGGCCAAGCCGAACGTCATCTCGCCGAGTTGAAGGCGATCCTCGACGAACAGGAGCCGGCGTACCGGAACTGAGGGCTACAGTCCGAGTTGAGCCCGCAATTCCGCGGCGCTGTTGATGACGATGGCGCCGGGCGGTCCTTCCATCGGCTTTTCAGGCCAGAAGATGGTCTTCATCCCCGCTGCCAGCCCCGCCATGGCGCCCGGCCAGCTGTCGTCGACCGCGACGGCGTGCGCGGGATCGACGTCGGCCAGATAGGCGGCGCGCAGGAAAGGCTCGGCGTGCGGCTTGCCTTCCCGCACGTCGTTGCGGCTGATCGTCTTCATGCCGGGATAGGTGAGGCCGACCATGCGCAGGTTGGCGTCGACGATCATCCGGTCCGAATTGGAGACCACCGCCTGCTGAATGCCGAGCGCGCGCAACTCATTGAAGACCTCGATCGCGCCAGGGCGCGGCTTCAGCCCCTCGACCAACGGCAGGTAATGCTCATATTTGTGAACGATCCATTCGTCGAAGGGCAGTTGCAGCCCGAACTCGCCGCGCATCATTTCATAGACCGGCCAGGCGGCGACGCCGAGCACACGCTCGTGCAGATCGTCAGGCGGCGTGAGGCCGGCATTGCGCATCGCTGCAATGAGGGCCGCCGCGTGCAGCGGTTCGCTGTCGACCAGCGTGCCGTCCATGTCCCAGAAAACCGCCTTCGGTGTCATGCAGCGCTCCTTTTTGCGATCCCTTAAAGGGTTTGCGGCGGGAGATAAACCTTTGGCGGGCATGGAACATGCCTTCTGGTGGAAACGGAACCTGCCGTGCTTTCTCCCGCATGATGATGGCGGAGAAAACTCCGCTTTATCGGCGCAAGCATTTGCTCTTGAGATTGACAATTGCGCAGGCAGCCATTCCCTGCGAAAGTGATACGGACCGCCTGATGATCGGCGGGTTCGGGAGGCAGGACGTGAATACCCGGCAGGATGGCGGCAGCAATAGGCTGGACGACGCGGCGCGCGCCGGCTGGCTCTATTATGTTGCCGGCAACACACAAGACCAGATCGCCGCCACGCTCGGCATATCGAGGCAGACGGCGCAGCGGCTGGTGTCGCTGGCGGTGTCGGAAGGCCTGATCAAGGTCCGCGTTGATCATCCGATCGCCAACTGCCTGGACCTTGCCGCGCGGCTGAAGTCGCGCTTTGCGCTCGACCTGGTCGAGGTGGTGCCGAGCGACCCCAATTCATCCTCCACCACCATCGGCATCGCCGAAGCGGCGGCCGCCGAGATCGAGCGGCGGCTGCGGTCGCCGACGCCGATCGTCATGGGCATCGGCACCGGGCGCACGCTGAAGGCGGCGATCGAGCAATTGCCGCCGATGGAATGCCCGCAGCACAAGGTGGTGTCCTTGACCGGCAACATCTCGCCGGACGGTTCGGCCGCCTTCTACAACGTCATCTTCACCATGGCCGACAGGGTCAAGGCGCGGTCCTTCCCGATGCCGCTGCCGGTCATCGCATCCTCGCCGCAGGAGCGCGAGATGCTGCTCAACCAGCCGATGATCCAGCCGACGCTGGCGCTTGCCGCCGAGGCCGATGTCACCTTCATCGGTATCGGCGACCTTGGCCCGAAGGCACCGCTCTACGAAGATGGCTTCATTTCCGAAAGCGAGCTGAAAGCCTTGCAGAAGGCCGGCGGCGTCGCCGAAATCGTCGGTTGGGTGTTCGATCGCGAAGGCCGCATGATCGAAGGCATCACCAATGACCGGGTGTCGTCGGCGGCGCTGCCGTCACGTGAGAAGTCGCTGGTCATCGCGCTTGCCATGGGCGAGCGCAAGCTGCCCGGCATCCTGGCGGCCGTCAACCGCCGGCTGGTCAACGGGCTCATCACCGACGAGCGCACGGCGGCCGCCCTGCTGGCCAGCATTTGACGGCTTGGCGATAAAGCCAGCAAGGCTATTGGTGCCGGCCGAAAGGGTCGTTGCCGTCGAGAAAACCGAGGTCGCGCTGCAAATGCGGCGACAGGTCCCTGATGTCGAGATGCGGCCTTTTTCTAACCGCAAACCAGCCAAATCCGTCCGCGAGCCACGAAATCCAGCGATGATCGGGAGCGGATGTGCATTTTTGCTGCGCCATGGTCATGATCGTCAACCTTCGTTATCCTGAACCCGAATGACGGGTTGAGCGTCAATGTCGGCCTTGCCGGCCGCCTTTGCCAATCGAACGTCGATAACGACCCATAAGGAGGCTTTATGCCTGATCTCAGCGCGCCGCAGGTTTCGCAACTGCCGCCGTTGCAGGCGATCCGGGTGTTCGAGGCGGTGGCGCGGCATCTTTCCTTCACCAAGGCCGCCGGGGAACTCGCCATGACGCAAGCGGCGGTCAGCTATCAGATCAAGGTGCTGGAGGAGCGCGTTGGCGCACCGCTGTTCCTGCGTCGGCCGCGACAGATCGAGCTGACCGAAGCGGGCCAGCGCCTGGCGCCGGCTGTCAGCGAGGCCTTTGCCATTCTTGGCCAGGCCTATGCCGCCGCGCGCGGCGGCGCGGACGGGCTGTTGTGTGTCACCACGGTGCTGACCTTTGCCTCCAACTGGCTGGCGCACCATCTCGGCGCGTTCCAGATCGCACATCCGTCGCTTGCCGTGCGGCTCGAGACGTCGAGCCGGCTAACGGATTTCGCCCGCGAGGATGTCGACCTCGCCATCCGTTCGGGCGGCGGCAAATGGCCAGGGCTGGAAGCCCACAAGCTGCTCGATGCCGATTTCACGCCGATGCTGAGCCCGAAGCTCGCGGCGAGCATCGGCGGCATCAACGAACCGGCCGATCTGCTCAAGCTGCCGATCCTCGATCCCAGCGATATCTGGTGGACGCAATGGTTCGAGGCCGCCGGCGTGCACAGCCACGATCTTGCCAAGCGTCCCGGCAGCAGCATGGGCGCGCAGGCCTATGAAGCCAACGCGGCCATATCGGGCCACGGCGTGGCGATCCTGACTAGGGCGCTGTTCAAGGCCGAACTCGCCGACGGCCGGCTGATCCAGCCGTTCGATCTGGTCGGCGACGACGGGCACGCCTACTGGCTGGTCTACCCCGAGGCACGCCGCAACGTGCCCAAGATCCGCGCCTTCCGCGACTGGCTGCTGGCCGAGATCGCCTGCTGATCGGCAGACAAGCAGACCGGCAAGAAAACGACATCCCGTTCGGGAGGCTTTCGGCCCCGCAGCCTGGACTCCAGGTGGCGGCAATCCGCGCCCCTGTCGCCAATCATCCGTCATCATTTCGCCGGCCGCCGCGTGTTGCGCTGCAGCATCGAATCCGGCTTGACATAATTAAGACCAAGTGAGTAATTGCTCATAGCCAAGGCAAATGCTCATCTTGGTTCATGGGAGGAATTTTGATGAAACTTCGCACGCTCACCCTGGGCTTGTTGTCCGCCAGCGCGCTTGCGTTCGCCGCACACGCCGAATCCATCACCATCGCCACCGTCAACAATGGCGATATGGTCCGCATGCAGAAGCTGACCGACGACTTCACCAAGGCCAACCCCGACATCCAGCTCAACTGGGTCACGCTCGAAGAGAACGTGCTGCGCGAGCGCGTCACCACCGACATCGCCACCAAGGGCGGCCAGTATGACGTGATGACGATCGGCACCTACGAGGTTCCGATCTGGGCCAAGCAGAGCTGGCTCTTGCCGCTCGACAAGCTCGGCGCCGACTACGACGTCAAGGACATCATCCCGGCCATCGCCGGCGGCCTATCGGTCGACGGCAAGCTCTATGCCGCGCCCTTCTACGGCGAAAGCTCCTTCGTCATGTACCGCAAGGACCTGATGGAGAAGGCTGGGCTGAAGATGCCCGACGCGCCGACCTGGGACTTCATCAAGCAGGCCGCCGACAAGATGACCGACCGCGCCAATGGCGTGAACGGCGTCTGCTTGCGCGGCAAGGCCGGCTGGGGCGAGAACATGGCCTTCCTGACCGCCATGTCGAACTCGTTCGGCGCTCGCTGGTTCGACATGGACTGGAAGCCGCAGTTCGACCAGCCTGAGTGGAAGAACACCCTGCAATTCTATGTCGACCTGATGAAGGCCGATGGCCCCGAGGGTGCGTCCTCCAACGGTTTCAACGAAAACCTGGCGCTCTTCCAGCAGGGCAAGTGCGGCATGTGGATCGACGCCACCGTCGCGGCGTCCTTCGTCTCCGACCCGAAGAACTCCACCGTCGCCGACAAGGTCGGTTATGCCTTGGCTCCCGACAAGGGGCTCGGCAAGCGCGGCAACTGGCTGTGGGCCTGGTCGCTGGCCATCCCTGCCGGTACACAGAAGGCTGATGCGGCCGAGAAGTTCGTGTCGTGGGCGACCAGCAAGCACTATGAGGATCTCGTTGCATCGAAGGAAGGCTGGGCCAACGTTCCTCCGGGCACGCGCTCCTCGCTCTACGCCAATCCCGAATATCAGAAGGCGGCTCCGTTCGCCAAGATGACGCTGGACTCCATCAACGCCGCCGACCCGACGCATCCGACCGTCAAGCCGGTGCCCTATGTCGGCGTGCAGTTCGTTGCCATCCCTGAGTTCCAGGGCCTTGGCACCACCGTCGGCCAGCTCTTCTCGGCGGCTCTCGCCGGTCAGTCGAGCGTCGACGATGCGCTGAAGCAGGCCCAGGACGCCGCGACCGCGACAATGACCGAGGGCGGCTATATCAAGTAAGGCTCCTCCCGGTGCCGAATGCCGGCCGACGACCATGACCGGCAACGGCCGCCCGAAACCCAGTTCGGGCGGCCGTCTTCAACGCCTCTGAAATTCAGTTCGATCCTTGAAGGGTGACCGTCATGGCTACTCAGCAGACCCGTTCGCTTGCCCGATTCATGATGGCGCCATCCGTGGTGCTGCTGCTGGTCTGGATGGTTGTTCCGCTCGCTCTCACCCTGTGGTTCTCCTTCCAGCAGTACAATCCGCTCAATCCGGTTCGCGATGGTTTCGTCGGCCTCTCGAACTACGCGCTGTTCTATTCCAACCCGGCTTTCCTGCAGTCGATCCTCAACACGCTTGTCCTGGTGGTCAGCGTGCTGCTGATCACGGTGATCGGCGGCATCCTGCTGGCGCTGCTCATCGATCAGCCGATGTGGGGCCAAGGGATCGTGCGCATTCTCGTCATTTCGCCGTTCTTCGTCATGCCGCCGGTGGCAGCACTGGTGTGGAAGAACATGATCATGCACCCGCAATATGGCGTGTTCGCCGACATAGCGCGCTTTTTCGGGGCGCAACCGATCGACTGGTTCGGGCAGCATCCGATGACGGCGATCATCATCATCGTCGCCTGGCAGTGGCTGCCTTTCGCGACATTGATCCTGCTCACCGCGCTGCAGTCGCTCGACGCCGAGCAGAAGGAAGCCGCCGAGATGGACGGCGCCGGCTTCATCAGCCGCTTCATCTATCTGACGCTGCCGCACATGTCGCGGGCGATTACCGTGGTCATCCTGATCCAGACGATCTTCCTGCTCTCGATCTATGCCGAGATCCTGGTCACCACCAATGGCGGCCCCGGTTACGCCTCCACCAACCTGCCTTTCCTCGTATACCAGAAGGCGCTGCTGGAGTTCAAAATCGGCCAGGCATCCGCGGGCGGTGTGATCGCCGTCATTCTCGCCAACATCGTCGCCTTCTTCGCCATGCGCGCTGTCGGCAAGAACCTGGACAAGTAAGGGAGGATAAGATGGCACGCGCAGTCACCACCCGGCACAAGACAATCGCGACCGTCGCCGCCTGGATCGTCGCCCTACTGATCTTCTTCCCGATCCTCTATACGATCATCACCTCGTTCAAGTCGGAGCAGGAAGCGATCCAGGGCTTCAACCTGATACCGTCCGGAACCTTCGAGAGCTATGCCGAAGTCCAGGCGCAGAGCGGCTATTTCAAGTTCTTCCTGAACTCGGTGCTGCTCTCCGTCGGTTCGACCGTCCTGGCGCTCCTGGTCGCCATTCCGGCGGCATGGTCGATGGCGTTTTCGCCGACCAAGCGAACCAAGGACATCCTGATGTGGATGCTGTCCACCAAGATGATGCCGGCGGTCGCCGTGCTGTTTCCGATCTACCTGATTTTCCGCGATCTCGGCCTGCTGGACTCGCGCATCGGCCTGATGGTCATGCTGATGCTGATCAACCTGCCGATCGTGGTGTGGATGCTCTACACCTACTTCCGCGAGATCCCCGGCGAGATCCTGGAAGCGGCCCGCATGGACGGCGCGTCGCTGTGGAACGAGATCATCTACGTGCTGACGCCGATGGCGGTGCCGGGCATCGCCTCGACCATGCTGCTCAACATCATCCTGGCCTGGAACGAAGCGTTCTGGACGATCCGGCTGACGACCACGGACGCTGCTCCGCTCACCGCCTTCATCAGCTCCTTCTCCAGTCCGCAAGGCCTGTTCTGGGCCAAGCTTTCGGCGGCCTCGACGCTGGCCATCGCGCCAATCCTGATCATGGGCTGGTTCAGCCAGAAGCAGCTGGTGCGCGGCCTGACCTTTGGTGCGGTGAAGTAACGAAAATTGCCTGAAGCAATCGGCGAAAAATAGCTCTCCGGGAGGAAACCATGGGAAACATCACCCTCAAGAACGTCTCCAAATCCTTTGGATCGACGTCCATCATCCCCGGTCTCGACCTGGTGATCGAGAATGGCGAGTTCGTCGTCTTCGTCGGCCCGTCTGGCTGCGGCAAGTCGACATTGCTGCGGCTGATCGCCGGCCTCGAAGACACCAGCGGCGGCACCATCAACATCGACGGCCGTGACGTCACCGGCGAGGCGCCGGCCAAGCGCAAGCTCGCCATGGTGTTCCAGTCCTATGCGCTCTACCCGCATATGACGGTGGCCAAGAACATCGCCTTCCCGCTGAAGATGGCCGGCGAGGATCAGGCGACCATCGACAGGAAGGTGAAGGACGCGGCGCGCGTGCTCAACCTCACCAACTATCTCGAACGCCGTCCCGGCCAGCTCTCCGGCGGCCAGCGTCAGCGCGTCGCCATCGGCCGCGCCATCGTGCGCCAGCCCTCGGCCTTCCTGTTCGACGAACCGCTGTCCAACCTCGACGCCGCACTGCGCGGCACCATGCGGCTCGAAATCAGCGAACTGCACCATCAGCTCAAGACGACGATGATCTACGTCACCCACGACCAGGTCGAGGCCATGACCATGGCCGACAAGATCGTCGTGCTCAACGCCGGCAATATCGAGCAGGTCGGATCGCCGATGGAGCTCTACAAGACGCCGCGCAACCTGTTCGTCGCCGGCTTCATCGGCTCGCCGAAGATGAACCTGCTCGAGGGCGCGCCGGCTGACAAATACCGCGCCAAGACGATCGGCATCCGGCCCGAACATATGCAGATCTCGGCGACGGCTGGCGACTGGAAGGCGACGGTCGGTGTTGCCGAGCATCTGGGCTCCGACACGTTCCTGCATGTCCAGGCCGATGGCGTCGGGCCGCTGACGGTGCGCGCCGACGGCGAACTGGCGGTCCGCCATGGCGACACCATCTATCTCACCCCCGACAAGGCCAAGCTGCATCGCTTCGGCGCTGACGGAAAAGCGATGGCCCAGTGAAGGATGGGACGGTGAGGCTGCAAGGCAAATCGGCGCTGATCACCGGATCGGCGCGTGGCATCGGGAGAGCCTTCGCCGAAGCCTATGTGCGCGAGGGCGCCACGGTGGCGATTGCCGATATCAATCTCGACGCAGCGCGCAAGACCGCGGCTGAAATCGGCGACCATGCCTATGCGCTAAAGCTTGACGTCACCGACCAGGCATCCATCGATGCCGCGGTCAAGGCGGTGGAGAGCAGGACCGGCGGTCTCGATATCCTGATCAACAACGCCGCTCTGTTCGACCTGGCGCCGATCGCGGAGATCCCTCGGGCAAGCTACGAAAAGCTTTTCTCCGTCAACGTCGCCGGCACGCTGTTCATGCTGCAGGCGGCAAGCCGCTCGATGATCGCGCGCGGCAAGGGCGGCAGGATCATCAACATGGCAAGCCAGGCCGGGCGTCGCGGCGAGCCGCTGGTCGCGGTCTATTGCGCCACCAAGGCCGCCGTCATCTCGCTGACCCAGTCGGCCGGGCTCGACCTGATCAAGCACCGCATCAACGTCAACGGCATCGCGCCCGGCGTCGTCGACAGCGACATGTGGGACGAGGTCGATGCCCTGTTCGCCAAATACGAGAACCGGCCGAAGGGCGAAAAGAAACGGCTGGTCGGCGAGGGTGTGCCGTATGGCCGCATGGGCAGGCCGGAAGACCTCGCCGGCATGGCCGTGTTCCTCGCCAGCGACGAGGCAGAATACATCGTTGCCCAGACCTACAATGTCGATGGCGGCCAATGGATGAGTTGAAAGGGATGAATTGAGGGGGAAGGCGCTTTTCTCTTTTCCTCCGGAGAAGGCGCCGCGGGGGCGGGTGAGGGGCAGCATACTGGAAACCAGGTGCGGCCCCTCACCCTCGCCCTCCCGAAGGAGGCGAAACAGTCGGGCTGCAAATCGGCCAAAGGGTAAAGCAGATGACCGTGAAACTCTCTTCCTCCAGCCTCGCCAACCTTCCGTCCAAGGTCGCAGGGCCGAACTATGACCGGTCGGCGCTGAAAGCCGGCATCGTGCATTTCGGCGTCGGCAATTTTCACCGCTCGCATCAGGCCGTCTATCTCGACGACCTGTTCGGTCAGGGCATCGGCCATGATTGGGCGCTGGTCGGCGCCGGCGTGTTCGACGGCGAGAAGATCGGCCGCGGCAAGCTCGAAGAGCAGGACTGGCTGACCACCGTGGTCGAGCAGGACGAAGGCCACATGAGTGCCCGCGTCACCGGCGCGATGATCGATTTCCTGATGCCGGGCGACGCAGCCGTCATCATCGACCGGCTTGCCGATCCGGCGATCAGGATCGTATCGCTGACCATCACCGAAGGCGGCTATTTCATCGACCCGGCCTCCGGCGTCTTCAATCCGACCCATCCCGACATCGTCGCCGACGCACAGCCGGGCGCCACACCAAAGACTGTGTTCGGCATCATCCTGGCCGCGCTGGTGCGCCGCCGCCAGGACGGCATCGTGCCGTTCACCGTCATGTCCTGCGACAACATTCCCCACAACGGCCATGTCACGTCGGATGGCGTGATCGGGCTCGCCCGCCTGATCGACGAGGACCTGGCGAGCTGGGTCGGCGACCACGTCGCCTTCCCGAACGCCATGGTCGACCGCATCACGCCGGCGACCAGCGACCGCGAGCGCAAGATCCTCGCTGACGATTTCGGCCTCGAGGACAATTGGCCGGTGTTCTGCGAACCGTTCAGGCAATGGGTGCTGGAAGATCATTTCACCGATGGGCGCCCACCGCTGGAAAAGGTCGGCGTGCAGTTCGTCAGGGATGTCGCCCCTTACGAGCTGATGAAGATCCGCATCCTCAATGGCGGCCACGCCACCATCGCCTATCCGGCCGGGCTGATGGACATCCACTTCGTCCATGAGGCGATGCAGGAACCGCTGGTGCGCGGCTTCCTCGACAAGCTCGAACATGACGAGATCATCCCGACCGTGCCGCCGGTGCCGGACACGGTGCTGGAAGACTATTACCAGCTCATCGAGAAACGCTTCTCCAATCCCAAGATCGGCGACACGGTGCGCCGCCTCTGCCTCGACGGCTCCAACCGCCAGCCGAAATTTATCATCCCGACCATCGCCGATCGGCTGAAGGCGGGCAAAGGCGTTGCCGGTCTGGCGCTGGAATCGGCGCTGTGGTGTCGCTACTGCTTCGGCACGACGGACAGCGGAGCGGTCATCGAGCCCAACGACCCGAGCTGGGACCGGCTGCAGGCAACGGCAAAAGCGGCAAAGGACGCGCCCGCCGCCTGGCTTGCGATGGACGATATCTATGGCGATGTCGGCCGCGCCACCGCCTTCGTCGAGGCCTTTGCCCACGCGCTCAACGCACTCTGGGCCAATGGCGCGCGCGCCACGCTGACGCGCTACCTCGCCGGCAAGCTCTGAGAGCCAGCCGGCACCATGACGCCGGACCTGGTCATCTTCGACTGCGACGGCGTGCTGGTCGACAGCGAGGCGCTCTCCGTCTCGGCGCTGCTCGGCATGATCGAACTTGCCGGCGGCAGTCTCAGTGAAGACGCCGCCTACGAGCATTTCCTCGGCAGGAGCATGAAGAGCGTGCGCGAGATCCTTGGCCGCGACTTCGGCCTGGAGATCACCGATCAGCATCTCACCGCCATGCGCGTCGACCTCATGCGAAAGTTTCGCGAGGAGCTGAAGCCGATCCCTGGCGTCAAGGAGATGCTGCCGAAGCTCGGCCTGCCGTACTGCGTCGCCTCTTCCGGCACGCTGGAACGGATTCGTTACGCGCTCGACGTCACCGGCCTGCTCACGCTGATGGAGCCGCATCTGTTCAGCGCCGCCATGGTTGCCAGGGGCAAGCCGGCACCGGATCTTTTCCTCCACGCCGCTGTCGCCATGCGGGCGCAACCGCGAAACTGCCTCGTCATCGAGGACAGCCCGGCCGGTGTCGCTGCGGCGCGCGCGGCCGACATGCGCGTCTTCGCCTTCACTGGCGGCGCGCACGCCGGCAATCCGGGATTGAAAGCGCGGCTTGCGTCGACCGAACCGGACTCTATATTCGCTGACATGCTGCAATTGCCCGATCTGATTGCAGGCCTGGGAGCGAGAGTTAGAGCATCTTGACGAAACAGTTTGTCTGCGCGGTCGATGTCGGCACCGGGAGCGCTCGCGCGGGTATTCTCGACGCCAGTGGCGCCTTGCTCGGCCGTGCCGAGCGGCCGATCGCCATGAACCAGCCGAAGCCCGATCATGCCGAGCATGATTCACGCGATATCTGGTCCGCTGTCTGCGCCGCCGTGCGTGCCGCACGGGAAAAGGCCGGCGTCGCGGCCGAGGATGTCGCCGGCATCTCCTTCGATGCCACCTGTTCGCTGGTGGTGCGTGACAGGCAAGGCGGCCAGCTCAGTGTGTCGACCACCGGCGACAAGCGCTGGGACACCATTGTCTGGCTCGATCACCGTGCCATCGCCGAAGCCGACGAATGCACGGCGAGCGGCCACGAGGTGCTCAACTATATCGGCGGCGTCATGTCTCCCGAGATGGCGACGCCGAAGCTGATGTGGCTGAAGCGCAATCTGCCCGGCACGTGGAATGAAGCCGGCTATCTATTCGACCTGGCGGATTTCCTGACCTGGCAGGCAACGGGCTCGCTGGCCCGCTCGCAATGCACGCTGACGGCCAAATGGACCTACCTGGCGCACCAGGACATCGCATGGCAACGCGATTTCTTCGAACTCGTCGGCCTTGACGATCTTTTCGAGCACGGCAATCTGCCGGCGCGGGCCAGTGCGGTCGGCACCGATATCGGCCCGTTGACGGCACAGGCAGCGGCGGACCTCGGCCTGACAGAAAACTGCCGGGTCGGTGCGGGCGTCATCGATGCCTATGCCGGGGCGCTTGGCGTGCTCGGCGGCTTTGCCGGCGACGACCGGAATATCGGCCGCCATCTGGCGCTGATCGCCGGCACATCGAGCTGCGTCATGGCGATGTCGCCCGACCCGCAGCCTTTCGCCGGCGTCTGGGGGCCTTACTATGGCGCCGCACTGCCGAAGCTCTGGCTGTCGGAGGGCGGCCAGTCGGCGACCGGGGCGCTGCTCGACCACATCATCCGCTGGCATGGCGCCGGCGGCGAGCCGAACGCCGCCATGCATGCCAGGATCGCCGCGCGCGTCGCCGAACTGCGCGCCGCCGAGGGCGATAACCTTGCCCCCCGGTTGCACGTGCTGCCGGATTTCCACGGCAATCGCTCGCCGCTAGCAGATCCGCACGCGGTCGGCGTCGTCAGCGGTCTAACGCTGGATTCCTCTTTCGACAGCCTGTGCAAACTCTATTGGCGCACCGCTGTCGGCATCGCGCTCGGTGTGCGCCATGTGCTGGAGGCGCTGAACGAGAACGGCTATCTGATCGACACGCTGCACGTTACCGGCGGCCACACCAAGAACCCGCTTTTGATGGAGCTCTACGCCGACGCCACCGGCTGCACGGTGGTCGAGCCGCTGGCCGACGAGGCGGTGCTGCTCGGTACCGGCATGGTGGCGGCGACCGCCGCCGGGCTTTTCTCCGATCTCAACGCCGCCTGCCTTGCCATGCAGCAGGGCGGCAAGACACGCGCCGCCAACCCGGGCGCCGGTGCCCGCTTCGATCGCGACTACCGGATTTTCCTGGAAATGCACCGGCAGCGGCAGATGCTCGACGCGATTCGCTGAGAGCCGAAAGCGCTACTGCTTGCGCAGGGACGCGCCCGATGTCGCGTCGAACAGATGGATCGCCTCCTCCTCGAACGTATAGCGGACCGGAGCATGCAGCACCGGGCAGTCGCGTGCGGGAACCAGTGCGCTGATCTCCTTGCCGCCGGAGCCGAATGTCACCAGCGCGTCATTGCCGTGGAATTCGATGAGATCGGCGGTGCCTTGCAATAGGCCGGTCGCGTCGGCACCGGCCGTCTTCAGGTCCGGAGGCCGGATGCCCAGTATGGCGCGATCGCCCGGCTGGAGATGAAAGCCCGCCCCGTCTATCGAAAGCACCGTTCCGGCGCCGGTCAGCGTCCAGCCGTTCCCGGCCCGGCCGACCATCACCTCGACAAAATTCATGTTCGGCATGCCGATGAAGCCGGCCACGAAAATATTGCCCGGCCGCCCGTAGATTTCGGCCGGCGAGCCGATCTGCTCGATGATGCCATCCTTGAGCAGCACGATGCGGTCGGCAAGCGTCATCGCCTCCAGCTGGTCATGGGTGACATAGACGGTGGTGGTCTTCAGCGACTGGTGCAGCCGCGCGATCTCGACGCGCATATGGTTGCGTAATTTGGCGTCCAGATTGGACAACGGCTCGTCGAACAAGAACACCTTGGGTGTCTTGATCATGGCCCGCGCGATCGCCACGCGCTGCTGCTGGCCGCCTGAGAGTTCGGCCGGCTTGCGGCCGAGATAGTGTTCCAGCCCCAGCGTGCGGGACACCGCTTCGACCCGCTTGCGGATTTCGGGCGCCGGCACCTTCTGGCGCCGCAGCCCGAAGGCGATGTTGTCGAAGATGCTCATATGCGGATAGAGCGCGTAGTTCTGGAACACCATGGCGATGCCGCGATCGCCCGGATCGAGGTCGTTGACCACCTTGCCGCCGATCGAGACCTCGCCGCCACTGATGTCCTCCAGTCCCGCCAGCATGCGCAGCAAGGTCGACTTGCCGCAGCCGGAGGGGCCGAGGAATACGACGAATTCGTGCTCCTCGATCGAGAGGTTGAGATCGCGGATCACCGTGGTGGCGCCATAGGCCTTGTCGACATGGGAGCAAACGATCGCGGACATGGTCAGCCCTTTTCGTCGGTCAGCAGGATCTGCAGCTTGACGTCCTGCGGGTTGCCTTCGGCCGCCCGTTCGAACGCCTTGATGCTGTCGGCGAAATCATAGGTACCGGTGACCAGCGGCTTGAGGTCGACCTTGCCGGAGGCGATGAGCTGCAGGGCGCGGTCGAAGATGTTGGCATAGCGGAACACGGTCTCGATACGGACTTCCTTCGAGATCGCCGCCGGCACGTTGAGGGCCACCGGTTCCACCGGGAGCCCGACCAGCACCACCGCGCCGCCTGGCCGCACGACGTCGAACAGATCGGCGAAAGCCTTGGGGCTGCCGCTCGCCTCGAAGACGATGTCGGCGCCCCAATTGTCGGTCGCGGCCGCGACCGCATCGACCAGTGACCGCTCGCCGATATTGACCGGCACGATGCCGGCATATTGCGCGGCGATCTTCAGCTTGGGCGCGGAAAAATCGGAAATCAGCACTTTCGAACAACCGCCGGCAAGGGCGGCAAGCGCGATCATGATGCCGATCGGGCCGCAACCGACGACGACGGCGACATCGCCCGGGACGATGCGGGCACGGCTAGCCGCCTGCATGCCGATGGCGAAGGGCTCGACCATCGCGCCCTCGGCGAAGGAGACATTGTCCGGCAGCTTGTAGGTGAAAGCGGCCGGGTGCACGGCATAGGGAGCAAGGATGCCATGCACAGGCGGTGTCGCCCAGAAAGTGACGTCGGGGTCGACATTGTAGATGCCGAGCTTCGTCGCGCGCGACGACAGGTTCGGTACGCCTGGTTCCATGCAGACGCGGTCGCCGACCTTCAGGCTGGTGACATTGGCGCCGACCTCGACGATTGTGCCGGCGGCCTCGTGGCCGAGCACCATCGGTGCCCGCACGACATAGCTGCCGATGGCGCCATGCGTGTAATAGTGAACGTCGCTGCCGCAGACGCCGACCGTGTGGATGCCGATCCTGACGTCGTCCGGCCCGACATCAAGCGGCAACGCGATCTCGCGCAGCGAGAGTTCGCCTTTTTTCTCAAGCACCAGAGCCCGCATCGGGTAAGTCCTCACTTCAAGTCTTTTTTTGCCGGAAAACGGAATTCAGGAAGCCGCTCAGCACGCCGAGAAAAAGCAGCGGCGGCAGCGACAGCAGCACGACCGAGGCGTTGAGAATGCCCCATGGCACGTTCATGCCTTGCTGGGAGAGTTCGGAGGCGACGATAGGCAAGGTTTTGGCGTTGGAACTCGACAGCATCAGCGCGATCAGGAATTCGTTCCAGACCAGCACGAAACTGAAGGCGACCGCGCCGATCAGCGAGCGCGCAGCCACGGGCAGCGCGATCCGCCAGAACACCGCATAGGCGCCGTAGCCGTCGACGAAAGCGGCTTCCTCGATCTCCTTCGGCACTGCCTGGAAAGCGGGGATGGCGAGCCACATGATCACCGAGATGGTGAGCAGCGAATAGGTGACGATCAACGCCGGCAACGTGTCGTAGAGGCCGAGCTGCAGCCAGATCACCATAAGCGGAATGGCCACCGCCACCGGCGGCAGGAAGCGCAGCGACAGCACGAAGAACTGGATGTCGCCGGCCCAGCGGTTGGGGTAGCGCGCCACCGCGTAGGCCGCCGGCAGGCCGAGCACGACGCCGATCAGCACGGCCGTGCCACAAGCGACGACCGAATTGTAGAGCCCGGTGATGACGCTGTCGCGACCAAGTATGTAGCTGATATTGGCAAGCGTCGGCGTGAACACCAGGCGGGGAACGCGGGTGATGATGTCGGCGCTGTTCTTCAGCGAGTTGAGCGCCGTCCACAGCAGCGGGAACACGGCGAGAAAACCGGCGAAGGCAAGGACGGCCTTGGCGATGATGCGGCCGGGCCTCATGCCTGCACCCGCTTCCACAGCATGGTGAAGGTGATGACGGTGGCGATCATCATCAGCACAGCCATGGCCGAGGCGTAGGAGACCTTGCCGGATTCGATGAAGCCTTGCGAGAAGGCGTACATGTCGAGCGTTTCGGTCGCGACCCCCGGCCCGCCGCGGGTCATCACATAGATCAGGTCGAAGGAGCGCAGCGACTCGATCATCTTGACGAACATCAGGCTGATCAGCGGCGCCTTCAGCATCGGCAAGGTGACATAGGCATGGATCTGCCAGCGCCTGGCGTGGTCGAGCCGGGCCGCCTCGATCGGCTGCGGCGGCAAGGTCTCCAGCAGCTTCAGCACGATGACGGCGAAGAACGGGCCCCACTGCCAGACGTCGACCGAAGCGACCGCGAACAAAGCCGTCGACGGCTTGGAAAGCGGGTCGAAAATCAGCCCGCCGGTCAGCAGCCGGTATGGGTAGGTGGCGATGCCGTAGAGCGGATGATAGGCGAATTTCCACACGAAAGCCGCCGAGACGCGCGGCAGCAGCACCGGAATGATGAACAGCAGGCAATAAAGGTTACGCAGACGCGGCGAGGCGACCTCGAACATCAGCACGCCAAGTCCGATCGCGACGACCATCGTGGCGACGACGGTGACGACCTCCCACTTCACCGACACCCAGACGGCGTTGAGGAACCGGCGGTCGGAGAACAGGTCGATAAAATTCGAGAACCAGACCCAGGAATAGCCCGTCGAGCTCAACTCGCGGTTCTGCAGGGCGATGATGATCGCGTAGAGCGTCGGCACCATCGACAGGATCAGCAGAATGACCAGCGTCGGCACGACGAAGGTGACCGGCAGGGATGAACGTCGAGGCATTGGTCTCAGGCCTTGCTGTGTCTCTGATATCTGGACATCACGGAACCCTCGCGCGCAGGAAAGGGCGGGCCCTCCTGCGACGCACAGGTTCCGGCAGTCCCAGGAATGCCGCGAACCGTGCGCCGCAAGAGGGAGGTGCCTATTTCTTCACCAGCCCGTTGGCATAGGCCTCGAGTTCGTTGAGGCTGCCCTTGATGTCGGTGCGTGTGCCGGCGATCAGTTCCTCGAGGATGATGCCCCAGCGATCGCCGAGGTCCGGCCAGCGCGGATCCTGCCAGAAGTTGACCGCGGTGACCTTGCCGGTATCGGCAAGCGCCTGGCCGAGATCGGCGCCGTAGATGTCGGCGAATTCCTTGCTGGACAGGATGCTGGTGCGGTTCAACTCGCCGAACTGATGGGCGTCGAGCCGGCGCTTCTCGTTTTCCTTCGAGGTTGCCCAGGCGATGAACAGGCCGGCGCACTTCTTCGAGGCGTCGTCGGCGTTGGCTTTCGCGGCGATGGCGAGGCCATGGCCGTAACCGCCGCCCGTCAGCGGCGAGGGCGGCGGCAGGAAGCCGATCTTGCCGACCACTTGCGAGGTCTTCGGGTCGACCGCCATGCCCGAAAGCGGCGTCGATTCGACCAGGATCGCGACCTGGCCCGACAGGAATGCGCCGGTCGATTCATCCCAGCTGCCGGTCTGGGTCCCCGGTGCCGAATCCTTGAACAGCTTCAGATAGGTCTCGGTTGCCTTGACGGCGGCGTCCGAGTTGAAGGCCGGCTTGTCGCCGTCGAACCACTTGCCGCCATAGGCCTTGAAGAACGGCATCCAGCGCCAGACATTGGCGCCCGAGCCGCGCGCGCCGCGCAGCGCGATGCCGTACATGCCCTTGTCGGCGTTGGTCAGCTTCGGCACGTCGGCGATCAGCTCGTCAAGCGTCTTGGGCGGCTGGATGCCGGCGGCCTCCAGCACGTCCTTGCGGTAGACCATCAGGTCGCCGCCGCCGGTCAGCGGCGCGAACCAGACCTTGCCGTCATAGGTGGCGACCTTCTGGCGGCCCGGATCGAAGTCGGCATAGTCATAGTCAGCCGGATAATAATCGGTCAGCGGCACGATCCACTTCGACGAGGCGAAAAGCGCGACATTCGCTTCATCGACATAGTAGACGTTGTAGTTGCCGACGGTGGACGCGTCGGCGCGCGACTTGGCGCGGCGGTCGTTCTCGTTCAGATAATCGATCTTGAAGCTCGCGCCGGAGAGCTTCTCGAACTCGGCCTTGGAGTCTTCCAGAAGCGTCAGGCCGTCGCGTGGCTGCGCCAGCACCTTGACCGGTGCCGAGCAGACCGGCGCCTGCGCCAGGGCTAGGGTTGAAACGGTAGCGGAAAGCACGAAAGCTGCGCCAAGGCTGGCAGCGAGCCGAACTGGTTTCATGATTTTTTCTCCTCCAGGAATACGTCGCAGGCAGCGCAGGTCCTCGGGTTGCGCGATCCTCACCATCGCCCGAACGACATGCCACCCGTCGCCAAAATGCGCAGTTGCGTGGGGCGACGCTAGAAGCCCCGTTGCAGCAGACCTGTACTTTTATGCATTGTGCAGCGCAAAAACCGGCATACCCGTACGGAGCACGTCACACGAGTATCGATCGGGTCCAAAACGGTGATTCAGGAAGCGCTTATGCGCGCATCGCCAGGCGCTGACGCGACAGCTTGCGATAGGATGACGGCGTCATCTTGTGCTTGCGCAGGAAGGCGCGGTTGAAGTTGGAGATGTTCATGTAGCCGACCTGGAAACAGATGTCGGTGATCGGGATATCGGTCTCGGCCAGGAGCTTGCACGCCTGCCAGAGCCTGAGCTTGGCAAGATGGTCGCTGAAGGAATTGCCGGTGTTCTTCTGGAAGAACCGCGAGAAGGTGCTTTCGCTCATGCCGGCCAGCTCGGCCACGTCAGGCAGCTTCAGGTCTTCGGCGAAATGCTGGAACAGATAGGTCAGCGTACGCTGGACGATGTCGAGCGAAGCGGCGTCGAGAACCGGCTGGAAGTCCGGCGATGACAGAAGCTCATACTCGTCGGTCCGGGCCAGCAGATCCACCAGTTCGAGGAACAGGCAGAACCGGGCCAACCCTTGCACCGTGCCCATCCGCTCCATGAGCGCGGCACCGTCGAGAGCCGCCCGGCCATGGAAGACGATGCCGCGCAGCGACCGCTCCAGGAACGGCTCCAGTTCGCGCAGTTCCGGCAGCAGCCCCGCCGACCCACGCAGCCGCTCGGGATCGAATTGCAGCACGATGTCGCGGCCCTCGATCAGCTCATCGGGCCGTACCGCGGTGACCCAGTCATGCGGCAGGCCGCCGCCGACGATGGTGAGGTAGCCCGGCCCGAACTCGCCGATATGGTCGCCGACCAGCACGACGCCGGAGGATTTCCTGAGTAGATGGATCTCGTATTCCGGGTGGAAGTTCCAGACATTGCGCTCCCAGGGATAGTCGTCCAGCCGCCACAGGAAACTGTCGCTCGCCTCGGTTACGATATGCTCGAAGGAAGGCGCCGTGCGCGGGATCGCTGCCGTGTTCTTTCTGCGTCTGAACGCCATCCTGCCTCCCACATCTGCCGGTTGCCGATGTCTGATCCGTAGCAGTCCCTGGCCGGCAAGGGAACGAGGCGGAGATTCCCGGGGCAATGGCGCTGGCTCAATCTGTTCCGGCGCCTCCTCCCTTGCCTTCATGTCGCATTTCGTTCAATAGACGGCGCAAACGGCGCCATTTTGTGCCATTGCTGTGCGGCTTCCGGGCGTGGCCCGACGCGCCGTGTTCTGAAAGAGCAGGACAATGTCTGCGATCGAAGCCGGCGCTCGCGCGCCGGAAAATCTTTGGCGTCGGGAAATCAGGGCGACATTGGCGCTGGCCTGGCCGATGGTGCTGACCAATCTCGGCCAGACCGCGATGACCGCCACCGACGTCATGATGATGGGGCGCCTCGGCGCGGACACGCTGGCCAGCGGCGCGCTTGGCGCCAATCTTTATTTCATGCCGCTGATCTTCGGCCTCGGCCTGATGCTGGCGACCTCGCCGATGATCGCCACCGAGCTAGGCCGCCGCCGCCATTCCGTGCGCGATCTGCGCCGCACCGTGCGCCAGGGCCTGTGGCTGGCGATCCTGATCGCGATCCCGATCTGGCTCGTGCTTTGGCACGGCGAGGCCATTCTGCAGGCCATGGGCCAGGAGCCCGCGTTGGCGCGTCAGGCCGGCATCTACCTGCGCTGGCTGGAATGGGCGGTGCTGCCTTTCTATGGCTATATCGTGCTGCGTTCGTTCATCTCGGCGCTGGAGCGGCCGGGCTGGGCGCTGATCATCGTTTTCGTCGCCGTCGTCTGCAACGCCTTCTTCAACTGGCTGTTCATGTTCGGCAATCTCGGTGTTCCCGCCATGGGCATCTCAGGCTCGGGCCTCGCCACCTCGCTGTCCAGCACGCTGATGTTCGTCGGCATGGCCATCGTGGTGATGCTGGAGAAGAAATTCCGGCGTTACCATCTGTTCGGCCGCTTCTGGCGTTCCGACTGGCCGCGCTTCAAGGGACTGCTGCGGCTTGGCCTGCCGATCGCCGGCATCCTTGCCTTCGAGGTGACGATCTTCAACGCCGCTGCCCTGCTGATGGGCCTGATAGACGCCGATTCGCTGGCCGCGCACGCCATCGCCATCCAGATCGCCTCTATCTCCTTCATGGTGCCGCTCGGCCTCAACCAGGCGGTGACGGTGCGGGTCGGGCTCGCGCATGGCGCGGGCAACCCCGAGGGCGTGTCGCGTGCCGGCTGGACCGCCTTCGTCATGGGCGTCTCGTTCATGGCGCTGATGGGCCTGGTGATGGTGCTTTGGCCCCATCTCCTGATCAGCGCCTTCATCGATCTGGGCAATCCCGCCAATGCCAGGGTGATCGCGCTTGCCGTGTCGTTCCTGGTCTTTGCCGCCCTGTTCCAGGTCTTCGACGGCGCGCAGGCGGTTGCCTCCGGCATGCTGCGCGGCCTGCACGACACCAAGGTGCCGATGATCTATGCCGCCATCGGCTACTGGGGCGTCGGCCTGCCGCTCGGCGTGCTGCTCGCCTTCCATTTCGGCTTCCACGGCGTCGGCATCTGGATCGGCCTGTCCAGCGGGCTGGCCGTGGTGGCGGCCATGCTTCTGGCCCGCTGGCTGCGCCGCGACCGCATCGCGCCGTCGCTGGCGTTCGGGCATTGAAAAGTCACGGCTGCCGGTAACCTGGTGGCCGTTCTTGTTGACGTCAGTGCGCCGCCGTTCGCTTCTCCAGCCGCCGTGCATATTGCGTCAGTGGAAAGCACAGGACGAAGAAGATCAGCGCCACCAGCCCATAGACCTTGAACGGCTCGAAGGTCGCGTTGTTGATGGCGTTGGAGGTCCGCACCAATTCCTCGAAGCCGATGATCGAGGTCAGCGCCGTCGATTTGATCAGCTGCACCAGGAAGCCGACGGTCGGGGCGCGGGTGATCGCGAACGCCTGCGGCAGGATAATCAGCCGCAGCTCCTGCAGATAGTGCAGGCCGAGGCTGGCGCCGGCATCCCACTGGCCGAGCGGCAGCGCGTCAACCCCGCTGCGCCAGATCTCGGCGAGATAGGCGCTGGCGAAGAAGGTCAAGCCGAGCACCGCCGCCGTCCAGGGTTCGATGCGCAGGCCAAGCATCGGCAGGCCGAAGAACATCAGGAAGAGCTGCATCAGGAGCGGCGTCCCCTGGAACAGGGCGATGTAGCCGGAGGCAAGGCGCCGGCTCCATTTATTCTTGGCGATCCTGAAGAACAGCACCGCCATCCCGACCAGGGCGCCGCCGACGAAGGCGGCCAGCGACAAAAGCACCGTCCAGCGGGCGGCAAGCAGAAGGTTGCGCACGATGTCCCAGAGCGTGAACTCGATCATGACACGCCAGCCCCGAGCGCGCGGCGCCCTCCTGTGACCAGCAGCCGCCGCAAGGCCATCGACATCAAGAGATAGACCAGTGTCACGACGAAATAGGTCTCGAACGAGCGAAAGGTGCGCGCCTGCAGCATGTCGGCCTCGTAGGTCAGTTCGCGCACCGCGATCTGCGACACCACGGCGGATTCCAGCATCATGATGACGATCTGGCTGGTCAGCGCGGGATAGATGATCTTGAGCGCCTGCGGCAGCACGATCTTGATGAACACTTGGCGTGGCCGCAGTCCAAGGGCCAGGGCCGCCTCCGTCTGCCCGTTCGGCACCGCGTCGAGCCCGGCGCCGACGATCTCGATGGTGTAGGCCGCCATGTTGAGCGTCATCGCCAGCATGGCGGCCAGGATCGGGTCGAGCCTGATGCCGAGGCTCGGCAGGCCGAAGAAGATGAAGAACAGCTGCACCAGGAACGGCGTGTTGCGCATCACCTCGACATACCAGGCGATGGCCCGGCGTAGCAGCGCCGGGCCGTTTCGCCGTCCAGCGGCGCCGAGGATGCTGAGCAGCGTTCCCGCCAGCGTGGTGACGGCGATCAAAAGGATCGTCGTCGCCGCGCCGTGCGCGATGTCGCCCACGGCACCTGGAAGCCAGCCGAAGGCCACGGCAACTCAATCCTTGAGGTTGTCGGGGTTGAGCGGCGTCTTCAGCCAGGCCTTCGAGCTTTCGTCGAGCTTGCCGTCGGCCAACATCTTGGCGACGGCATCGTTGACCGCCTTCTTCAGGCCGTCCTCATTCTTGTTGAGGCCGATATGCGAAGGCGAGGTCAGAAGCTGGAACTTCTGCTCCGGCTTGAGCACATCCTGCTTGGCCAGCACCTGGGCGCCGACGTCGTTGCCGACGACCATCAGCTGGGTCTGGCCGGAAATAAAGGCCTGGATCACCGAGTTGTAGTTGTCGAAGCGCTTGATGTCGGCCGACGCTGGTGCTGCCTCGGTCAGCGAGGTGTCTTCCAGCGTGCCGCGATTGACGGCGATCGACTTGCCGGCCAGGTCTTCCTTGCCTTTGACCGTCATCGCCGCCGGGCCGATCACCGCGATATAATAGGGCGCATAGGCCGCGGCGAAGTCGATGACCTGCTCGCGCTCCTTCGAGTAGCCGACGCTCATCAGGATGTCGACGCGGTGGTCGTTCAAATAGGGGATGCGGTTCTGGCCGGTGACGGCGATCGGATTGAGCTTCACCTTGAGCGTGTCTGCGATGTACTGCGCGACGTCCATGTCATAGCCCTTGAGGCTCATGTCGGCGCTGGCCGAGGAGAAGGGCGGGAAATCGGCGAAGACGCCGACATTGATGGTGCCGGCCTTGGTGATATCGGCCAGTGCGTCGGCCTTGGCAGCCTGTGTGGCGACGCCGAGACCTGCCGCGCCCAGGACCAGGACGGCGGCGATGGATGATTTGAATGTCGAGCGGATTGTCATTGTCATTCCCCTTCTGGAAGCTTTTTGTTTGTTTGGGTCGGCCGCCGGCTCCAGCGCGGCGGCCGCCTTTGCTTTTCTGAACGTCAGGCGCCCTTGCCGGTCACGGCCGGGCTGAACACCATCAGGCTCAGGATTTCGAACAGCACCTGGGCGCCGGCATGCGCGGTGTTGGTGGTCGCGTCATATTGCGGCGCCACCTCGACGACGTCGCCGCCGACGATGTTGAGGCCTTTTAGGCCGCGCAGCAATTCAAGCACCTCGCGCGTCGTCAGCCCGCCGACTTCCGGCGTGCCGGTGCCCGGCGCGAAGGCCGGATCGACGCTGTCGATGTCGAAGGACACATAGGTCGGGCCGTCACCAACTATTCTGCGCGCTTTCTCGATGATGGCGGGAATGCCGAGCCCGGTCACCTCTTCGGCATGGACCACCGTCATCCCGGATTCGTAGGTGAACTCCCACAGATACTCGGCCGCGCCGCGGATGCCGATCTGGATGGTGCGCGTCGGATCGAGCACGCCATCGAGCACGGCGTTGCGGAACGGGCCACCGTGGTGGAATTTGGTCAGGTCGAACAGGCCGCTTGTGTCGCAGTGGGCGTCGATATGGATCAGCCCGACCGGCGCCTTCTTGCCGACCGCCTTCAGGATCGGGTGCGTGATCGAGTGGTCACCGCCGACCGACAACGGGATGACGCCGGCGTCGACGATCTGGTTGATGCGCCGCTCGATATCCTCATGGCTGGTCTCAAGCCGGTAACGGCTCTGGAACGGAACGTCGCCGATGTCGGCGACCCTGAGCTCATGCGTCGGCGCGCATTCCAGCACATGGTTGTAGGGGCCGATGCGCTCGATGGCCCGCAATGCGCGCGGCCCGAAGCGCGAGCCCGGCCGGTTGGTGACGCCGAGATCCATCGGCACGCCGATGATCGCCACCTGCAGATCGCCGAAGTCCGGATTGTCCGCCGCGATTTCACGGTAGGGCGCGGTGAGGAAGGTCGGGATGCCGGAATAGGGCGCCAGCCGCGTGCCGCTCTTGGAGAAGATCTTGTCCGCGACCTTGCGGAATTTCGGGTCGAACATCTCGCCGCCATGGCTCTCGCCATATTTGCGACGCAACGCGTCGAGCTTGCCGCGATCGTATCCCATATCCGCTTCTCCTCAGCCGATGCAGCGTTGCAATTGGTGACCTCGGGCGAGCCGACCGTCATCCGGCCGGGCTGCTGTCCCGCTGGCTGTCTGCAAATTCAGGTCTTCATGTTGTCTTGGGGCAAAGTCTCCGGCAGCCGCTTTGAAAAAGCAATTGATATTGTTAGGGTGGTTTCTGTGAGAAAATCTCACAATGAAGCCGAGCATCCATGGCCAAGCGCTTGCCACCTCTCAACCCGCTGCGCGCCTTCGAGGCCACGGCGCGCCATGCCTCGCTGACCAAGGCGGCGAGCGAGCTGAATGTCACGCATGGCGCCGTCAGCCACCAGATCAAGGCGCTGGAACAATCGCTTGGCGTCAAGCTGTTCGAGCGGGTCGGCCAGCGGGTCAAGCTGACCCCGCATGGCGCCGAACTCTTGCCGGCGGTGTCGACGGCCTTCGACGGCATCGCCGCCGCCACGCAGCGGCTGACGCGGCCGGCAAGCAGCGGCGCCCTGTCGGTGTCCTGCGTGCCGGCGCTGCTGCTTTTGTGGATGACGCCGAGGCTCGGCAGCTTCACCGCGCAATATCCCGATATCCAGCTGACGCTCATTCCCTCCAACGACCCCAGGGATATCCGGGCGCCGCATATCGATGTCTGCGTGCACTATGGCGATGGCAGCTGGGCCGATTGCTGGATGCGCAAATGGTCGGGCCTGGAGCTGTTCCCGGTGGTCAGCCCGACGCTGATCAACAACCGGCCGATCCGCAACGTTCGCGACCTCGCCGACCATGTCCTGCTGCACGGTGACGATGGCCGCGAGTGGCATACCTGGCTGGCCGCCGCCGACGCGCTGGACCTCGAGCGCGGCCGGCGCCATCATCTCGGCGACGCGCGCATGACGGCGGAAGCCGCCGTCCATGGCCATGGCGTGGCGCTGGGCGATTCCGTGACGGCAAGCGCGCTGCTCGCCAGGGGCATGCTGGTCGCGCCGTTCAGCCTGTCGGTACCGGCGGTCGATGATTTCTATGTCGTTTGCCGCAACGAAATGCGGGCGACGCCGATCGTGCAGGTGTTTATCGACTGGCTGTTCGCCGAGAAGGCCGGGGATGACAGCCGCGCCGACGCTCCGGTGGCGGGCCGCCTCGTCATCCGCCGCAAACGTCCCGCGCTCAAGGTGATGGGCGGCAAACCCTCGTAGCAGCACGCAGGACTTTCTTTTTGTCGGGCCAGCCTGAAAGCAAGCAGCGTTTTGGTCAATTCGATGCTATGAGGCCTGTCGCTATTGTGGTGGCAGGGCAGCGAAGGCGGTAACGAGACATGGCCAAGACCGATATTGCGCGGCGCGTCTATAACCACACCTGGAAGCTCGACCCGATCGTGCGCAGCCTGCTCGACACCGACTTCTACAAGCTTTTGATGCTGCAGATGATCTGGGGCATGTACCCCAAGGTCGATGCCACTTTCTCCTTGATCAACCGCACCATTCCGGTGCGGCTGGCCGACGAGATCGACGAAGGCGAGTTGCGCGAACAGCTCGACCATGCCCGCACGCTACGCTTCTCCAAGAAGGAGATGATCTGGCTGGGCGGCAACAATTTCTACGGCCGCAAGCAGATTTTCGAGCCGGAGTTCCTCGCCTGGCTGGAAGGTTTTCGGCTGCCGGAATACGAGCTGTCGAAGCGCGACGGCCAGTATGAGCTGACCTTCAGCGGCCCCTGGATGTACACGACGCTGTGGGAAATCCCGGCGCTTGCCATCATCAACGAATTGCGCTCGCGCGCCGCTTTGCGATCGTTCGGGCCCTTCGCGCTCGATGTGCTCTATGCTCGCGCCAAGGCCAAGATGTGGGCTAAGACCGAACGGCTGAAGGCGCTGCCCGGCATCCGCATTTCCGATTTCGGCACTCGCCGGCGCCATTCCTTCCTGTGGCAGCGCTGGTGCGTGGAGGCACTCAAGGAAGGCGTAGGCGAGGCGTTCACCGGCACCTCCAATGTGCTGCTGGCCATGGACAATGACCTCGAAGCGCTCGGCACCAACGCGCATGAATTGCCGATGGTGTTCGCGGCACTGGCCAATTCGGAAAAAGAGCTGAAGCAGTCGCCCTACAAGGTGCTGCAGGACTGGCAGCGCTACTATGGCGGCAATCTGCTGATCGTGCTGCCCGACGCCTTCGGTACCGCTTCCTTCCTGCGTGACGCGCCGGACTGGGTCGCCGACTGGACCGGCTTCCGTCCCGACAGCGCGCCGCCCATCGAGGGCGGCGAAAAAATCCTGTCGTGGTGGCGCGAAAAGGGCAAGGACCCCAGGCAGAAGCTGCTGATCTTCTCCGACGGGCTCGAGGTCGAAACCATCGAGGAGACCTACCGCCACTTCAAGGGCAAGGTGCGCATGTCCTTCGGCTGGGGCACCAACCTGACCAATGATTTCGAAGGCTGCGCGCCGACCGAGACCAACAGCCTCGACGCCATATCGCTGGTCTGCAAGGTCACCGAGGCCAATGGAAGGCCGGCGGTCAAGCTTTCCGACAACCCGGCCAAGGCGACCGGCGATCTCAAGGAGATCGAGCGGTATTTGAGGATTTTCGGGCAGAAGGATCGCGTGGAGCAACTGGTCAAGGTTTGAGGGATGGGCTCGCGGGATGGAAAACCTGGATAGGTCGAGTTCCGTCGCGCCCCCCTCTGTCCTGCCGGACATCTCCCCCACGAGGGGGGAGATTGGACTTTGTCTCCGCCTTCGCCAATTGCCGACGTTGAAGGACTGGCGCCGATCGAGCGAACTGCCAATCTCCCCCCAAGTGGGGGAGATGTCCGGCAGGACAGAGGGGGGCGCCGTAGAGTGCTTCCGTCTATCGTTAGCTTTCCTGATTGCCGCTTTACTTGGCCCCACGCCCGCCTTCGCCCACGCCTCCGACCGCGGCCACGTCCTCCTGCTCCCCACCGGCTACTATCTCATCGGCGGCGCCTTCGCCGTAGCCGCCAGTTTCATCGTGCTGGCGCTGCTGCCGGCGGATTGGATTGACCGTTTCTGGCGCCGCCGCCTGCCGCTATTCGCCTTCCGCGACGCCACCCGAACCACCGTCAGCCTGATCTCCTTTGCCGGCTTTGCAATTCTCATCGCCGCCGGCTTCCTCGGCAGCCGCGATCCCCTCTCCAACCCGCTTCCACTGGTGATCTGGACGCTGCTATGGGCCGGACTGACGCTGCTGCAAGGCGTGTTCGGCGATCTCTGGGCATGGCTCAACCCCTGGTACGGGCCGTGGCGGCTGCTGTCGCGGCTAAGCGGCAGAGGCGATGAGGCGGCCTGGCGTCTTCCGCGATGGCTTGGCCGCTGGCCGGCCGTCGTGCTGTTCTTCGCCTTTGCCTGGTTCGAACTCGTCTATCCAGCTCCTGACGATCCGGCACGGCTTGCATGGGTCGCCGGCCTCTATTGGCTGTTCACATTGATGGCCATGCTGGTGTTTGGCTACGACAAGTGGAGCCGCAACGGTGAATTCCTCGGCATCTTCTTTTCGATGGTGGCGCGCTTCGCGCCGGTCGAGCGCGGCGACAAAGGCCGTCTTGCGCTGTGCTGGCCAGGCGCCAAGCTGCTGGCGGCTGAACCCCTGCCGACAAGCGGCATCGCGTTCCTGCTGCTCGCTTTGTCGTCGGTCTCCTTCGACGGCCTGTCGAAAACCTTCTTCTGGCTCGGCCTGTTCGGCATCAATCCACTGGAATTCCCAGGCCGTACGGCGGTGATCGGCAGCGGCAGCCTTGGCCTTGTCCTGACATTCGTGCTGCTCGCGGCAGTGTTCCTGCTTGCGGTCATCGTCGGCCAGCGCCTTGCCGGCAGCGACCAGCCTCTCGCCAAGGCGGCGGGCCTGCTCGTGTGGTCGATCGTGCCGATCGCGCTCGCCTACCATGTCGCGCACTATCTGACGGCGCTGCTGGTCGACGGCCAATATGCCTTGGCCGCCCTGTCCGACCCCTTCGCACTGGGCTGGAATCTGTTCGGCACCGCCGACATGCAGGTCGAAGCCGGGGTCGTTGCCGGCGCGGCGTCGGCGTGGTGGCTGTGGAACATCCAGGCCGGCGCCATCATCCTTGGCCATGTCCTCGCGGTTCTCGTCGCCCACGGCTTTGCCTGGCGCCTGCACCCCCAGCCGGCCCGCGCCGCGCTCAGCCAGTTTCCGCTCACCGTCTTGATGATCGCCTACACCATTTTCGGTCTCTGGCTGCTTGCCACGCCGACAGTCGGATGAGACAAGCTGTCCGCGTGGGCCATCCGGGTGAGCCATGCCCCGGCGGAAAGCTCGCTTGCCAGGTCAGGCCTTTGGTGATTTAGTTTGTACACATGCAATTTTGCATCCTCTTGCCGAGGATGTTCGAGCCGCCTTATCGTTGGTCAAAACACAAAAACAGGGGAACGAACGTGACTGACAAGAACGGATTTTTCGACCTCTCCAAAACCACGCTCACCCGCCGCACGGCGCTGAAGGGTCTGGCCGCCGGCGCCGGCGTCGCCTTGGCGCCCGGCTTCGTCCGCTATTCCCAGGCGCAAAGCTCCGCGCCGATCAAGATCGGTTTCCAGTCGCACCGCACCGGCATTGGCGCCGCCTATGGCCGCTGGTACGAGAAGACCACCGCCGCCGCGATCAAGGCGATCAACGCCGCCGGCGGCATCAATGGCCGTCAGGTCGAGGTTATCATCGAGGATGATGGCACCGATCCCGGCCGCGGCGCCGAAGTGGTCGGCAAGTTCGCCACCCAGCACAAGACCGACATCGTCTTCGGCACGCTGTTCTCGCATGTCGTCATCGGCTCGGCGCCCGCCGCCGGCGAAAACAAGATACCCTACTTCGTCGTCAGCGAAGGCCACCACGTCGCCTCGACCAAGCTCAACCGCTACGTCTTCCAGCCCGGCATCACCGACGTGAAGAGCCAGATCCAGTCGATGGCGCCGTGGATCGCGGCCAATGCCGGCAAGAAGGTGACGCAGATCTTCCCCGATTTCGCCTTCGGCTACGACCATCGCGACTACCTGCCCCCGGCGCTGAAGGCGCAAGGCGCCGAGGTGATCGCGCAGATCGCCATCCCGCCGACGGAGAGTTCCTTCACCAAATACTTCCCGCAGATCCCTGCCGAGACCGAGGTCATCTACCACGTCATGGTCGGCCCCGCGGTGCTCACCTTCGTCAAGGAACTCGGCGAGTTCTACGGCTCCAACCGGCCGCAGCTCTTCGGCTTCATCGATTCGCTCGAGGCCGTCGACATCAACAGCCCCGGCCTCGAATTCCTCGACGGAAGCCATTTCTGGGAAGGCTCGCCGCGCTACGCCCAGCCCGATGACACCGAAGCGCAGAAAGCCTATCGCGCCGCCGTCGGCATCGACGACAATGGCGCCGCCGTCGGCGACCCCAAGGACGTCTCCACCGCCGCGCACATGTTCGGCTGCTGGGAAACGCTCTACGTCGTCAAGAAGGCGATGGAGGACGCTGGCTACAAGGGGCCGGAAGATCGCGCCAAGCTGGTCGAGGCGACCGAGGCGCTGAAGGAATTCGCCGAAGGGCCGGAGCATCCGCAGGGGCCGAAAACCTTCAACGGCAAGATCCACCAGTGCTTTGGCATCCAGAACATCTCCAAGGTCGAAGGCGGCAAGCTCAAGGTCGTCCACAAGACCAAGATCGAGGACGGGCTTTACGAGGCCGAAGGGGATTACACGACGCAGGCGCTCTAGGCTCATTCCAGCAAGCGTGAGCGCCAAGCCACCCCCCTCTGTCCTGCCGGACATCTCCCCCGCAAGGGGGGAGATCGGATGTCGCCATGGCTTTCGCCAATCACCAAGGTTGGAAGGTGGCCGCATCCGCACAAGTTGCCAATCTCCCCCCTTGCGGGGGGTGAGAAGTGGTCCGCGCAGCGGACGGAAAGCCAATTGCTTGGCTTTCCGAACGACGAACGCCCGGAGCGATAGCGCAGGGCCGGGTTCGGCAGGGCAGAGGGGGGTGCCTCACGCATCCGCTGGTGCATAGATGCACTTCGGCCCTCACCTCCTCCTCGCCGCCCTCGAAGGCCTCGTCACCTCGGCCGTGCTGGCGCTGACCGCGCTTGGCCTGTCGCTGGTGTTCGGCGTGATGCGTGTCGTCAACGTCGCGCATGGCGAGTTCTTCATGCTGGGCGCCGTGCTTGCCTGGGCGATCACATCGGCAGTCGGCGGCCACCCGGCCCTGGGCTTCCTGGCGGCGCTGGTGATCGCGCCGCTGATCGTCGGCGCCATCGCGCTGGTCGCCGAACGGCTGGTGCTGCGCCGGCTCAACTACAATCCGGAAGCCACCATCGTCGCCACCATCGGCATGCTCTACATCATCCAGCAGCTGGCGCTGACTTTCTATGGTCCCGAAGCGCGGCCGGTCGAGCCGCCGTTCAGCTACCGCATCCTTTTGCCGTGGTTCGGCTATTCCGGCTACAAGCTGTCTGTTATCGCCGCCTCCGCTCTCCTGCTGATCGCGACATGGCTGGTGCTGACGCGCACGAAAATTGGTCTCATCATGCGCGCCACGCAGTATGACAGCGAGACGGCGCAGGCCTTCGGCATCCCGGTCGGCCGCGTCTACGGCGGCGTCTTCGCGCTCGGCGCCATGCTGGCGGCGATTGCCGCGGTGCTGATCGTGCCGATCAGCCAGGCGCATTACCTGATGGGGCGGGATCCGCTGCTCTTGTCCTTCATCGTCGTCATCATCGGCGGCCTCGGCTCGCTGCGCGGCACCGTCGTCGCTGCTGTGCTGATCGGCCTGTCCGACGGCATCATCTCGATGTTCTTCTCGCCGACACTGGCCAAGATCATCGCCACGCTGCTGGTCGCCATGGTGCTGGTGTTCCGGCCGCAAGGCCTGTTCGGGACGGCGTCGCGATGAGCGAAGCTTCGCCGGCAAAGGCCTACGCGCTGCATCTCGGCGTCATCGGCCTGCTCTTCGTGCTGAGCTTCCTGCTGCCGGACTATTATCACGGTCTGCTCGCCCGCATCATGGTGCTGGCGGTCTTCGCCATGGGCTACAACATGCTGTTCGGCTATGTCGGCCTGCTCAGCCTCGGCCATGCCATGTTCTTCGGCGCCGGGCTTTATGGCGCCGGGCTCGCCGTCATCCAGCTCGGCTGGAGCGTGCCGGCGGCGTTCGCCGCTGGTCTCGGCTGCGGAGTGGTTCTTTCGCTGATCATCGGCCTCCTGGCGCTGCGCACTACGGGTGTCGCCTTCATGATCGTCACTATGATGTTCGCCCAGGTATTTTATCTCGCCATCCTCTATTTCGCGGCCTGGACCGGGGGTGATCAGGGCATGGTCGTGCCGCAGCCGGCACGTGTCCTCACTTTCGGCGCCACATCGCTCGACCTCACCAACCCGACCGTGCGCTACATGACGGCGCTCGGCTTGTTCTCTCTCGTGCTGCTGATCACGCTCGCCGTCGTCCGTTCCAGATATGGCCGCGTGCTGGTCGCAATCAGGGAGAACGAGGAACGGACGAAGATGCTGGGCTACGACACCTTCTCCAACAAGCTCGCCGCCGTCGTCGTCTCCGGCGCGATCTGTGCGGCGTCCGGCGCCGCCTACGCGCTGCTGTTCGGCTATGTCGGCTCGAGCTTCGCCTCGGTGCAGTATTCCATCCTGCCGCTGCTGTGGGTGCTGCTCGGGGGTGCGGCGACAACGCTCGGGCCGCTGATCGGCACGCTGTTCATGTACTATGTCATCGACATCACCAGCGGCTACACATCGGCTTATCTGCTGATCGTCGGCATCGCACTGATCCTGCTGGTGCTGTTCTTCCCGAAGGGCATTCTCGGCAGCATCCGCCAACGCTGGCTCGGGTGGCTGCCATGACGCCGCTGCTGACCACCAAGGCCCTGTCGCGTAACTTCGGCGGCCTGCGCGCCGTCGACAGCGTCGACTTCACCTTGATGCCCGGAGAAATCCGTGCCGTCATCGGCCCCAACGGCGCGGGCAAGACCACTTTCGTCAGCCTGGTCAGCGGCCGCATCCGGCCCTCTTCGGGAGCGATCCTCTTCGACGGCGCCGACATCACCGGCCTGCCGGCCTATGTCAGGGTCCGCCGGGGCATCGCCTACACCTTCCAGATCACCAGCGTCTTCGCCAACCTCAGCGCCTATGACAATGTCGCGCTGCCGGTGCAGCGCACGCTGAGCGACGGCCGCTCGAAGGGTGCTGTGCGTGCCGGCGTCATGTCGGCGCTTGAACGCACCGGGCTGGCTGATCGCGCCCATATGCCGGCCGGGCAATTGTCCTACGGCCATCAACGATTGCTGGAAGTGGCGATGGGCCTGGCGCTGAAGCCGCGCCTGCTGATCCTCGACGAGCCAACGCAAGGTCTGGCCGACAGCGAGATCGATAATTTCATCGAGGTCGTGCGCGACATCGCAGGGAACGCCACCGTGCTGCTGATCGAGCACAACATGCCGGTCGTCATGCAGCTCGCGCACCGCATCACCGTCTTCAACGCCGGCAGAATCCTGGCCGAGGGCACGCCCGAAGCCATCCGCGACAACGCCGCGGTGCAGGAAGCCTATCTGGGGACGGCCCCATGACGGAGAAGAGCAAGACCGATGCACTGGTGATCTCGGGGCTGGATTGCTTCCATGGCGAAGTCCAGGTGCTCTACGGCCTCGATCTCGTTCTGAACAAGGGCGAGGTGCTGTGCCTGTTCGGCCGCAACGGCGCCGGCAAGACGACGACGCTGAAAGCGATCATGGGCCTGGTTCCGGCAAGTGCCGGTTCGATCAGGCTCGCTGGCCGGGAGTTGACCGGCCTACCGGTGCATGAGGTGCCGAAGGCCGGCGTCGCCTATGTGCCGCAAGGAAGGCGATTGTTCGCCGAGATGACCGTGGCCGAGAATATCGAGATCGGGCTGATGGCGCGCGGCAAGGACAAGGCGACACGCGAGAACGTCCTCGATCTCTTCCCGCTGCTGCGCCAGCGGCTGAGGCAGCGCTCGGGCACCTTGTCCGGAGGCGAACAGCAGATGCTGGCGATGGCGCGGGCGCTCTGCCTCGAGCCGCAGGTGCTTTTGCTCGACGAGCCGACCGAAGGGCTGATGCCGTCGATGATCGCCAAGATCCGCGAGACGGTGTCGAAGCTGCGCGAGATGGGTGTCTCCACCATCCTGGTCGAGCAGCGGGTCGATGCCGTGCTGTCGGTTGCCGATCGTGTCTGCTTCATCGAAAACGGCCGCAACCGCGAGACGGTCGATGTCGAGGCCCTGCGCGCCGACCCGTCGGCGGTCCGGCGCTATGTCGGCGTCGGCTGACGAGAGCAATTCCAGGAAAAGTGTGTAGCGGTTTTCCCGGGAAAAGCGCGTAGCGCTTTCCCTTGGGAATTGCGTCGAATGAGCTTAGCGGAAAAACAGAAAACCCGCGATCAGGAAGGTTGGGATCAGCACCAGCCCGGACCACAGCATATAGCCGAAGAAGCCCGGCATCTTGACGCCGCGATGTCTGGCAATGGCATAGACCATGAAGTTGGGTGCGTTGCCGACATAGGTGTTGGCGCCCATGAACACGGCGCCCGCCGAGATCGCGGCGAGCGTCGAGGCGAACTCCGTCATCAGGTGTTGAGGGTCGCCGCCCGCCAGCTCGAAAAACACCAGATAGGTCGGCGCATTGTCGAGGAAGGATGACAGCGCCCCGGTCAGCCAGAAATAGGCGAGGTCGCTGGGCGTGCCTTGTGCCGACGTGACGAGCGCGACCAGCGGCGCCAGCGCGCCGTCATGGCCGGCTCTCAAAATGGCGACCACCGGAACGATGCAGATGAAGATGCCGGCGAACAATTTGGCCACTTCCGCGATCGGACCCCAATTGAAACCGTTCGCTTGGCGGTGGCTCTTGTACGAGAGGGGAAGCGATAGCAGGGCCAGCGCGAGAATGACCGCGTCGCGTACCAGGTTCTGCAGTTCGAGACCGACGCCGAACACGGAAAAGCTCACGCCCGGCTTCCAGGCCGCCGACAGCAGGATGGCGCCGATCACACCGGCCAGCAGCGGAAGGTTGGCCAGGCCGCGCAGACGCACTTTCGTATCCGGTGTTGGATCCTTGATCTTCGGCGCGCCGGCCTCGCGCCGGTGCAGGATGAGGTCGATCGCCAGGAACACCGCCAGCACGACGACGCCGACGAACAGCGTCTCCCGGTAGAGGTTGGTGGTCGTCCAGAAGAAATCGACGCCGCGCAGGAAGCCGACAAACAGCGGCGGGTCGCCGAGCGGCGTCAGCGAGCCGCCAATGTTGGACACCAGGAAAATGAAGAAGATGACGACATGGCCATTGAAAGGCCTGTTGTCGTTGGCGCGCAGGATCGGCCGGATCAGGATCATCGAGGCGCCCGTCGTGCCGATCACCGAGGCAAGCAGCGCCCCGACCGCCAGCAGTCCGGCATTGACCAGCGGTGTGCCGTGGATGTTGCCGGCAAGCAGGATGCCGCCCGAAATCGTGTAGAGCGCAAACAGCAGGACAATGAACGACATGTATTCGGTGAGCAGCGCGTGCAGCACCGCCTCGGTTGCCGCCGGGGCGCCGAAGGCGACCGCGAGCGGCACGATCACCAGCGCCGCCCACAAGGCCGCGATCTTGCCGTAGTGATGTTCCCAGACATGGTGGAACAGCAGCGGACCGGTCGCGATCGACAGGAGCAGCCCGGCAAAAGGCAGCGCCCACCAGAGCGACATCGTGGCGCCAGGCAGGCCGTGTTCTTCGGCCGCGAAGGCCGATACCGGAAACAGCATCGCGACGATCGCGCCTGCCGCTCCGATCGCCATCGGCATGGATCCCCTTCTGTCCCCCATGGTGCGGTCAGCCCGACGTGTGATCTTCGAGCGTCACGCCGGCATCGCGCATTTTCGCCAGCATTGTCTCGAGCGATCCGTTGAGATCGATGCCACGGCAGGCATCGAGCCTGACCGTGGTGCTAAAACCCTGTTTGACCGCATCCAGCGCCGAGAAGGCGACACAGAAATCGGTCGCCAGGCCGACCAGGGTCAGCGTGTCGATGCCGCGCTCACGGAGATAGCCGGCGAGCCCGGTGGGCGTCGCGTGATCGTTCTCGAAGAAGGCGGAGTAGCTGTCGATGGCAGGGCGAAATCCCTTGCGTATGACGAGTTCGGCCTTGGTCCAGGCAAGGCCGGAATGGAAATCCGAGCCGAGACTGCCCTGAATGCAATGATCCGGCCACAGCGTCTGCGGACCATAGAGCATCTCGATCGTCGAAAAAGGCTGCGCGCCGGGATGGCTGGAGGCAAAGCTGGAATGGCCGGCGGGGTGCCAGTCCTGCGTCAGCACGACATGGTCGGTTCGCCGGATCATGTCATTGACCAGCGGCACGATCTCGTCGCCGCCGGCAACGGCCAGCGCGCCGCCCGGGCAAAAATCGTTCTGCAGGTCGATGACAACGAGCGCTTCGTCGGCCATGGGGTTTCCTTCCTGTCAGGCTAGGGCTCGGGTTCCGAACGAGGGACCGGGCGAAAGAAAAAGCCGCTGGCGCGACCGGAGGGAGAAACTTGACCAGATGGCGGGCCGCGTCAACCTCCAGCGGCATAACAAATGCGTGGCGATGCCAGCCACACGGGCGCCGCCGCAAACTCTGGCTTTGACAATTTCCGCCGTCTTGATATCATTTGCATACGAATGAATTTGCCGGATTGAAACCGGCAAGATATCCCCGGGAGCAAGCGCCTTGGGAGGGCCGATTTCCGGGAAGGCCCATTTTGTTGGGAAGGCCCACCTTATTGGGAAGGAAAGCGTGATCCGTTACGCGAAACCCACCACGGTCGACGAGGCGCTCGCGCTGCTTGGCGAGGGCGCCTGGCGTATTCTTGCGGGCGGCACGGATTTCTATCCGGCACAAGGCAGCAAGCCGTTTCGCGACAATGTCCTCGACATCAACGGCCTGACGGCGCTGCGCGGCATCGCCGAGACCGGCAGCCACTGGATCATCGGCGCGCGCACGACATGGACCGATGTCATCCGCCACCCCTTGCCGCCAGCCTTTGACGCACTGAAACAGGCGGCGCGCGAGGTCGGTTCGGCGCAGATCCAGAACGTCGCCTCGGTCGCCGGCAATCTGTGCAACGCTTCGCCGGCCGCCGACGGCGTGCCGGGGCTGCTCGTGCTCGACGCCGAGGTCGAGCTGCGCTCGGCGGCGGCGACGCGCCATCTGCCCTTGTCCGAGTTCATCCTGGGCAACCGCCGCACGGCCTTGCAGCCTGGCGAGATAGTGACGGCCATTCGCGTGCCGAAACCCACCGGCACATCGGCCTTCGTCAAGCTCGGCGCCCGGCGCTACCTCGTCATCTCCATCGCCATGGTGGCTGCGCGTCTGGTTGTCGAGAATGGCATTGTCGCGGATGCGGCCGTCGCCGTCGGCTCCTGTTCCGCCGTTGCCAGGCGGCTTGCCGGTGTCGAGGCGGCGTTGCGCGGGCTTCCCCTGGACGCCGGGCTTGTTGCCGCGGTCCGGTCGGCGCAGATGGCTGAGCTGTCGCCGATCGCCGATGTGCGCGGCAGCGCCGAATACAGGCTCGAAGCGGTGCGAGAGATCGTTGCGCGGGCGGTGCTCGAGGCCGCGGGCAATCCGAAAGGCGACAAGGTGGCCGCATGAGCATGGATCGCGCCGATATCGCCTTCGCGGTCAACGGCGCCGCCGTCTCGGTCAACGTGCCGCCGCTGCGTCGGCTGTCCTCTGTGCTGCGGGACGAATTGCGGCTCACCGGCACAAAGGTCGGTTGCGACGCCGGCGACTGCGGCGCCTGCACGGTGCTGGTCGACGGCGATCCCGTCTGTGCCTGCCTGATGCCGGCGGCCTCAGCCGCCGGCACTGCGGTGACGACGGTCGAGGGCCTCGCCAATAGCCGGCTGTCGGCGTTGCAAGCCTCGTTCCTGGCGCATGGTGCGGCGCAATGCGGCATCTGCACGCCGGCGCTGCTGGTCGCGGCGACCGCGCTGCTGGACGCGAAACCCAGGCCGACCGAGACCGAGGTGCAGGATGCGCTGGGCGGGATACTCTGCCGCTGCACCGGCTACCGGAAGATCATCGCGGCGGTGATGGAGGCAGGACAATTTGCAATAAAGCCATCGACGGATAGCGCTGCCCCTCATCCGCCTGCCGGCACCTTCTCCCCCTATAGTGACGGGGAGAAGGGAAGCACTCCAGCGTTGGCGCCCCCCTCTCCCCGCCCCTTGCGGGGAGAGGGTAAGGGTGAGGGGCAGCGCCAACTTTATGGACTGGATCGCGATTTCGATCGGAGGATGCCGGCCTCGGGCCATGCCGTTGGGGCTTCGCCGATCAGGCTCGATGGCGTGCCGAAGGTAACGGGCGATGAAAAATTCGGCGGCGATTCCTTCCCGGCCGATGCGCTTGCCGTGCTGGTGATCCGCTCGCCGCATTATCATGCCGGCTTCGCCTTCGGCGACATCGATGGCTGGGCGAGAAACCATCCCGGTATCGCGGGCGTTTTTACGGCCGCCGACATGCCGGGAAAAAACTGTTTCGGCGTTATCGGCCCGTTTGCCGACCAGCCGGCGCTGGCCGAAGGCTTTGTCCGGCTTCGCGGCGAGGCGGTCGCCCTGGTCGCCGGTGAGCGCGAGGCGATCCTCGATCTCGATCTGTCGGACTTCCCCATCCGCTGGACCGCGCTGCCGCATGTCCTCCAGACTTGCGACGCGCAGTCCGAAGGTGCGGCGCTGATCCATGAAAACCGCCCGGCCAATTTGTTGACCAAGGGATTTGTCGAGCGCGGCGATCCCGAGTCGGCGCTGGCCGGTGCGGCCGTCACCGCCAGCGGCCGGATCGACACCTCTTATGTCGAGCACGCCTATATCGAGCCGGAAGCCGGCTATGCATATCTCGATGGCGACACGCTGGTCGTCGTCGCCTGCACCCAGGCGCCTTACATGGACCGTGACGACACGGCGAAAGTGCTCGGCCTCGCCGTCGACAAGGTGCGCATCGTGCCGACCGCGACCGGTGGCGGCTTCGGGTCCAAGCTCGACGTTTCCCTGCAGCCTCTCATCGGCCTCGTGGCGCTGAAGACCGGGCGGGCGGCGGCGCTTGCCTACACCCGCAGCGAATCGATGATTTCGACCACCAAGCGCCATCCGGCCCGGATGAAGGCGACTATCGGCGCCGATACTGACGGCCGCGTCACCGGCATGATTTTCGAAGGCGATTTCAACACCGGCGCCTATGCCAGCTGGGGACCGACGGTCGCCAACCGCGTGCCTGTGCATGCCTCCGGCCCTTATGCGACGCCCAACTACCGCGCAGAAGGCCGCGCCATCCACACCCATGGGCCGATTGCCGGCGCCTTCCGTGGCTTCGGCGTGCCGCAGGCGACGATCATGCAAGAGACGCTTTATGACGAGCTCGCCGGCAAGCTCGGCATGGATCGGCTCGACTTCCGCCTGAAGAACTGCCTTCGGAACGGATCCGAAACGGTTACCGGGCAGCTTCTGGACTCTGGCGTCGGCATCGCCGAATGCCTCGAAGCCCTGCGGCCGCATTGGGTGCGGGCGATGGCCGATGCGGATGCTTTCAACCGTGCCAGTATCGACAGAAAACGCGGCATCGGCGTCGCTTCGTGCTGGTATGGTTGCGGCAACACCTCGCTGCCCAATCCCTCGACCATCCGGGTAGGCATCGCGGCTGACGGCGCGGTCATCCTGCACCAGGGCGCCGTCGATATCGGCCAGGGGTCCAACACCGTCATCACGCAGATCTGCGCCGATGCGCTCGGCCTGCCGCTGGAAAAATTCCGGCTCAAGAGCGCCGATACGGCGATCAGCCCCGACGCCGGCAAGACTTCGGCCTCGCGACAGACTTTCGTGACCGGCAAGGCGGCCGAGAGGGCGGGGCGGGCCCTGCGCGAAAAGATCCTGCGCTTTGCCAATGTCTCGGACAAGGCTTCCCTTCAACTGGATGGCTCGGCGATTGTCATCCGCGAAGGCGAGGCGACGCGCCGTATCGATCTTGCCTCGCTCGATGCGGATGCCGAGGGCTTCGTCTTCCGCGCCGAGGAGACCTATGACCCGCCAACCCTGCCGCTCGATGCCAAGGGCCAGGGCAAGCCCTATGCGGTCTATGGCTATGGCGCGCAGATCGCCGAGCTCGAGGTCGATCTCAAGCTCGGCACGGTCAGGCTGATCAGGATCATCGCGGCGCATGACGTTGGCAAGGCGATCAATCCGCTGCTGGTCGAGGGCCAGATCGAAGGCGGCATCGCGCAAGGCATCGGCATGGCGTTGATGGAAGAATACATCCCCGGCCGCACCGAGAACCTGCACGACTATCTGATCCCGACCATTGGTGACGTGCCGCCGATCGAGACCATCCTTATCGAGGTGCCCGATCCGGAAGGACCGTTCGGCGCCAAGGGCCTGGGCGAGCACGTGCTGATCCCGACGGCGCCGGCGATCCTCAACGCCATCCGCCACGCCACCGGCGTGCTGGTCACCAAGGTGCCGGCAACGCCAAGCCGCATCCTGGCGGCCATCCGCGAGAAGGAGGCACGTGCATGAGACTTCCTGTGTCAACCTGTTGTGAGCAAGAAGCTAGCGGCGGGGTGTTTGTTGGGGTCGTAGGATGTGC
>NZ_VFTI01000024.1:0-103715 GCF_006439515.1 Mesorhizobium sp. B3-2-1
GGAAGAGCGGCAACGCTTGAAGCTTACCGGTACTAATAGTTCGATCGGCTTGATCGTTCTCATTCCTAATGTCCATCAAATGGTCTTGCCAGCGCTCACGCATGAGCGGCCCTCACGGGCCTATGCTCCGCGAGGGCGCCGGTAAACCGGCGACGCGCAGTCGCGCTTGCGGGCTTCGCCCGAAGGCAAACTGCAAACGTCGCCTTGGCACAAAAAAGACCAGCGAACAGCTCAGAGAAAGCAGCAGATAGGGTTCCCTATTCGCTACTCTCTGTCGGCCATTCGCTCAAAACAGCTTCTCGAACAACGTGCGTTTTGCCGACCTGGTGGTTATGGCGGAGCGGCTGCACCCGATCCCATTCCGAACTCGGCCGTGAAACGCTCCAGCGCTGATGGTACTTCGTCTCAAGACGCGGGAGAGTAGGTCGCTGCCAGGTCTGCTAAACGCACGTTGAACTCACATCCAAGCGGATGGAGTGAAATCTTCTCTGCACATGGCCCGCCAACGGGAAACCTCGGGCCGCTCTAAGCGGCCCTTTCATTTGGTGGACATCCTTACTATCTGTAGGCCTCGGCTTACGTCCAACGGTTGACGCGGGGTGGAGCAGCCCGGTAGCTCGTCAGGCTCATAACCTGAAGGTCACAGGTTCAAATCCTGTCCCCGCAACCAATTTTGCCATAAATCACCGGCCGTCTCGATCTGAACAATCGAGACGGCTTTATTGTTGGACTGGCACACAATCGTCGTGGGCGACGATCAGCCGGACCCAAACAGCCAGTCTTCAACACAAACTGTCCTAGCCTAGCGCAGACCTTCCCTCGCCAGGCTTCGCGGTCAACAAGTTGGCACCGGCGTTTTACACGGAATGGTCGCGATGATTTGTACTCATCCGGTGAAGACCGCAGGCGTTCGTATCCGGCGGCCATGACACCGCAGTGCTGAGGTCAAGCTTTCGATGGGGAGACGCGATGATATTCTTCGAGGAGGAGTTCGACCTCCTCGATGCCTTCATCGGTGAAGGCCAAGATCCCGTCGTCATCGTTGGCCCGTAGACCCAGATGACGCCGTCCTCGGGCTCGAGACCGAGCGTCAGGTCCTGGATGAGCTCTTCGCTGACGCCGAGGTCCCTGGCGACACGTTCGACGGTGTGAACGTGAAGCACCTTATTGCGCTGCATATCAGGCCGCCGCTGGTTGAGTCCGCAGTTTTGCGGATCTCCAATTCCATGGCAGCAAATCATCGATCCGATGGGCCGGATAGGCGGGCAGTCGGGCGAGGACGTCGGCGAGCCAGGACTGCGGGTCGATATCATTCATCTTGGCGCTGACGATCAGGCTGTAGAGAACGGCAGCGCGCTGTCCGCCGCGATCGGAACCGCAGAACAGCCATGACTTTCTGCCGAGAGCGATGCGGCGCAGGGCTCGCTCGGCTGCATTGTTCGACAGACAAATCCGCCCATCGTCCAGGAACCGGGTGAAGGATGACCAGCGGCGCAGCATGTAGTTGAAGGCCTTGGTCAGATCGTGTCCGCGGGGGAGCTTGTCGCGTGTCTCGATCATCCAGCGCTTGAGCTCGGTGATCAGTGGCAGGCTCCGCACCTGGCGCGCGGCGTGGCGTTGGCCTGGCGACATGCCGTTGATCGCGCGCTCGATATCGAATAAGGCATCGATGCGCTTCACGGCTTCAACCGCTCGCGGATGGACCAGGTTGGGCTTGTCGCCGCGCGCCTTCTTGCGCGCCGCCGCTTCGATATCGGCCAGCTCGAACACTTTGGGCCGGCCGTGGGCCCAGCAGCTGGCTTCCAGAACAGGCGCCGGCTGACGACCCGACGCATAGAGATCGACATAACCGCCAAAGGCATCGGCCTGCAGAATGCCGCTCCAGCCGGCGATGCGCCGCGGGATGTTCCCCTCGGCGATCGCGGGAATTGTAGAACACTGCCGCCGGCGGATCGGCGCCGCCGAACGGTCGGTCATCGCGCACATAGGTCCATAATCGGCCGGTATCGGTCTTGCCCTTGGCCAGGACTGGCACCGTCGTGTCGTCGCCGTGCAGACGTGAAGCGGCCAGCACATGGGCTTCGAGCCGCTTGAACAGCGGCATCAGCGCCGCGCCGCCGGCGCCGACCTGGTCGGCGAGCGTCGACAGGCTGAGCGGCACGCCTTCGCGGGCATAGCGTTCAGCCTGGCGGTTGAGCGGCTGATGCTGGCCGAACTTCTCGAACAGGATCATCGCCAGTAGGCCGGGACCGGCCCAGCCGCGTGGGGTGGCGTGCAACGGCGCCGGAGCCTGGCTGATCGCCTCGCAGTCGCGGCAGGTGAACTTCTCCCGCACGTCTTGGATCACCTTCCATTGCCGTGGCACCACCTCCAGCGTCTCGGTGATGTCCTCACCCAGCTTGCGCAGCCGGTGACCGCCGCAGCAGTCGCAAGCGGTCGGCGCCGGCTCGACCACGCGCTCGCGTGGCAGATGCTCGGGAAATGGCTGGCGCGCCGCTCGCTTGCGCACATAAGGCGCCACCTCGGTGGTCCGGGCCGCGGCTTGTGCGGCGGCGATCTCGTCTTCCGTCGCCGTGCTCTCGAGTTCCTCGAAGGTGAGCTCCATCTAGTCGTGCAGGCGGGCTGAGCCTTCAGAACTCTGACCGTGCAGCGCCCGCTGCAGCTCCCGGATCGTCAGGTCCTGATGTGCGATCAGCGCCGCATCATCCGATGCCTTGGCCCTGGCGACCGCCAGTTCGGCCTCGACCAGCGCAGCTTCGGCTCTGGCCAGCGCCGCGCTCAGCGCTGCTCTCAGCGCGCCGATATCGTCCGGAACAGCATCCTGGGCGGTGGCAACCATGCCCTGGAGTGAATCATAAAACGCGTCCGCTGGCTCGCGGAAAATGGCGCAAAATCAAAGAAAAACTCAGCCCGCGCGCCGCGGGCGGAACGTGTGGCGCGGGTTGCGCCAATCGATCCCGTCGAGCATGTAGGCGAGCTGCGCCGGTGATATGGAAACCGTGCCGTCCGCCGGCGACGGCCATAGAAACCGGCCCTTCTCGAGCCGTTTTGCATACAGCGACATGCTGAGCCCATCATGCCAGATAGTCTTGATCAGATTGCCGTTGCGGCCGGGGAAGACATATAGATCGCCGGCATGCGGATCCCGGCCCAACGTCTCCTGGACCTGCAGAGCGAGGCCTTGCATCCCACGACGCATATCGGTCCGGCCGACCGCCAACCAGATCCGCACCTGGCTCGGAACCGGGATCATGATACGCCCAGCGCCTTCACCATCGCCGCCGCAAGGGTCGGCGGCGTGGTCAGCGGAATCCGCAGCCGCACCTTGCCGGCGATCTCCAGCTCGATCACGGCTGGTGGCGCCGGCACCGAAGCGGCGGCAGGCTCATCGCGAACCACGACAACTTCGGCAAAGCCCGTTTCCCGGGCTCTTAACGTGCGGCGCCACTTATAGATCAGGCTGGTCGCGACATCGTACTGACGCGCCGCCGCCGCCACTGTGGCCCTCGGCGCGAATGCTGCGGCCAGTATCCGGCACTGATCCTCTTCACTCCAACGACGACGGCGTTCGGGCCCGGTCAATATCGTCATCTGGCTCATGGCTGTGCTGCGAACTCCGCTCGTAAGGACGACCTTAAGAGCGCAGCCTCGCTACCGGCCCATGTTCGCGCAAGGCGGCCCTCGCCGGAGGCGTACGATGATTTGAGCTCCGAGCTCCTTGCTCGGGTCGCCGACCAACGAGTCGAAGGCGAGAATTCCAACCTTGTAAGTCATGCTTGTCGTCCGCCTGGACGCGCCCCGAAAACGTGGCGGATGATCTTCCCCAGATGTCATTGGAGCATATTGAGGGGTGCGGCCTTGGAGCGGCGAGGGGACTTGCCTACATCGCTCATGTCGTCGATATGAAGGTCGATGAGGCGCCGAAAGTTTTAAGGCGCGCTATACGGGACTTGGTCGGCGACTCACCGCGTTCGACTAAGCGCTCGGTTTCGGTCGCCCAGCGACGCGCGTCGTCTCGGCGCAGGAAGGTGGTCTCACTGACGTAGTGACCTTTGCGACGAACTTGGACACGCCAGGAACCGGACGAGAGCTTTGGGTAGGTGGCCATATATTCGTGTGCGCTCCGTGTGCGACGAGAGATCGAAAAGTGGCGAAAATTGTCGCATTCTGGCGTAAATTCGTGTGCACTCGGCAGCTTCTACCGATTTGATGTTACATAAAAAATGGCGAAAAATCAGACAGAGTGGCCGTTTGCGCCCATGGTGCCTCGGATTCGGTTGATGGACGCATGAAGCCACTGGCCCTGATCTCCTCAAAGGACCCGGATTTCTTCCTGGTTTTCGGCCACATCCTCTCGGTTGCCGGCTTCGAAACCCGACTGATCACGGCAGACAAGGAAATCGCACGTGTCATCAAGGCGGCGGCGCCGCTTGCCGTTATCCTGGACTGTCAACCCGGCGACGGCAAAATCGCCAAACAGTGCCTGTCGCTGAAATCGAGCGAAGCGACGGGAGGCATCCCCATCGCAGCCCTCGTCGCTCCCCGTTCCGGCAAGCTGCAGCTCGAACTGATCAAGGCTGGCGTCGACGAGATATTTTCGCGGCCGTTTGCGCCCGAACAGCTGCTGACCTGGCTGCATGGCAAAGCGGGTCTTGCGAAGCTATCGCGCGAAACGGACTCGGGAGATGTGGTGCATGGCGATTTTCGGCTCGAGCGACAGACCCACCGGACATTCTTCAAGCAAAACGAGATTGTCATGCCGCCGATCGAGTTCAAGCTTTTGCGAAGCCTTTTGGCAAAACCAGGCAAGGTTTTCAGCCGCGAGGAACTGGTCGCGACCGCATGGCCTGAACATGCCGCCGCAACTGATGTGCGGGGCGTCGACGTTCATATAGCAAGGCTGCGCAAAAGGCTTCGGGCATCCGTGGGAAGCGATGTGATCAGGACCGTCCGCTCCGCAGGCTACGCGTTCGCGCCGGAGTGGTAACCTGCTTGGCGCGTCCGGCACCTGCCGGACGCGTGTTGGCGTCCGTCCGAGCTCTTGGCCGGCACGCCGGGTCACAGGCATCTGCCCTCAATGGCTCAGGATGGTATCGAGGAACAGCCGGGCGCGTGGGTGAGCGGCTCTAGAGAAAAAGTCATTGGAAGAGGCATGCTCGACAATGCGGCCTTCGTCCATGAAAACGATCTCGTCCGCGACTTCGCGTGCAAAACCCATTTCATGGGTCACGCAGACCATGGTCACGCCGGTTCCCGCCAACGCGATGATCACGTCCAGGACTTCCTTGATCATTTCCGGGTCAAGCGCCGAGGTGGGTTCATCGAACAGCATGATGCGGGGATTGAGGCAGAGAGCGCGCGCGATCGCCGCTCGCTGTTGTTGACCGCCCGAGAGCTGGGCCGGGTAGGCATGCGCCTTTTCGGGGATGTGCACCGTCGTCAAATGCTGTATGGCGATCTCTTCGGCCTCGCGCGCCGGTTTCAGGAGAACCCGGCGCAGCGCCAGCGTGCAGTTGGCGAGCACGGTGAGGTGCGGAAAGAGATTGAAGCTCTGGAAGACCATACCTGTCTGTCGGCGCGCCCGCGCGGTATCGCGAGCATCTTTTCCCAGAGTTATCGCTTCGAACTGGATCGTTCCCTTCTGGAAAGGTTCGAGACCGTTGATGCAGCGGATCAATGTCGACTTGCCGGACCCGGACGGTCCGCAAACGACGACGCGTGCGCCCGCTCGTACCGTCAGATCGATGTCTTTCAAAACCTGCAGGGCACCGAACCACTTGTTGAGGCCGTCGATACGCACAAGGGGGAAGGATTGAGCGGTGGAGATTGGGGCTTGAGCGAGCATCAGCGACGTCCAGCTGCAAGCAGGCGCTGCTCGATGCACTTCACGCCATAAGAAACGATCAGCGCCAGGGCGAGAAACAGAACGCCGGCGACGGTCAGCGGCTCCGCGTAACGATAGGTCTCGGAAGCGATATCGAAGGCGCGCCCGAGCATTTCCGGCACGGCCAGGATCGCGAGATAAGGCGTCGCCTTGAGGATCGAAACCAGGTAGTTGCCGAGCGGCGCGGCGATGTTGCGCAGCATTTGCGGTCCGATGATGAAAATGATCGTGTCGCGGCGGGTGAGCGACAAGGCTCTGGCTGCTTCCAGCTGGCCGCTTGGAATTGCGTCGATGCCCGCCTTGAACACCTCCGCCAGATAACCGCTGTAGTACAGGCTCAGCCCCAGTATGCCCACCGTCATGGCGCCAAGGCGGATCCCGTAGAAGGGCATGACGAAATACAGGAAATAGAGCCAGGCCAGGACCGGCGTTGAGCGGATGAAGTCGATCAGGAAGCGCACGGCGAGGCCAGGCGCTCCGCCCCCGCGGCGGATCATTTCGAAAGTGAAGCCAAGCGCCGACGCACCGAGGCAACTCAAGACCGTGGCGAGCAGGGTATTCCCTATCGCGCCGATTATGGTCGGGATGGTCGAGAGTGCGAAATCGAGGTTAAATCCCACGAGGCGTTCCTCTTTCGGGATTGACCCGCTTCTCGAGCCAGCGTCCGGCGAGTGCGATCGGATAACAGACGACGAAGAAGGCTAGCAGCAGCGCCGAATAGATCGCGACCGGGTCGTATTCGGTCTGCGAGATTTCCTTGGCGCGGAACGTCATGTCCGTCAACGTGACCAACGAGACAAGGGAAGTCGCCTTGACGAGCTGAATAAGGTTGTTGACGAAGGTGGGACTCATGGCGACCAACGCCTGGGGGAGCTCGATCAGAAGCAGGATCGCCGGGCGCGAGAGGCCGAGCGCCATGCCAGCCTCGCGCTGGCCGGCAGGAAGACATTGGAGCCCGGCGCGCACCGCCTGGCTGGCATAGCCGCCGCTATTGAGGCCGAGCACCAATGCACTGACGGTCAGCGCCGATAGAGTGACGCCCACGACCGGCAGCACGTAGTAAAAGACGAAAAGCAGGACGACGACCGCGGAGCTGCGCCAGAATTCGATCACGGCGGTAACCAGAAAGCGCGCTATACCGGTGGTCAGAAACTGCGCGACGCCGAAAACGAGCGCGAAGGGGACGGCGAAGACCAGGCCGTAGGCTGTGACCTGTGCGGTGATATCCAGCCCCTGCAGAATGCCCAGCCAGATGTCCAGCATGCTCACGGGGTGCCACCCCTCTTTGTCGAGGCGGGTGACGACGATGTCAGTATCGTTTCGGCGTGCCTGAGGAAGGCGGCGTTGCGTTGAGAAATCGCGCCCTCTGGACCGGACCTCATGGCTATCCTCCGCGCCGTGAAAAGGACGATCGGCTGTACGGCCAGGCGATCGATGGCTCTCTCTTAAACCCGGTGGGAGTCGGGTGTCAATAAACATGGACATAGTATTGCGGAAGTTTATATTGCACGCATTTGCGGTGAATGGCGCAATGCGTCGCCGTAGACCGCCACGGCCTGCGGCGACGCCGTTCGCCGGTATTTGCGCGCTACGCTACGACGGCGGCTGAAACGCGTTGAATCGGACTGCTCCAAGGCTTTGATCGTCCCCGACCCGGGGACAGTTCGACGTGTTCCCGGCCCAAGCGGGGACAGGATGGCTATCTCGCATAACGATACCGAGGGACGCGCGCGCAGCTCGCGTATGCTGCGGACCGCGCTCGGACCCGCCATCGCCCGGTTCCTAGACGATCCCGCGATCGTTGAGGTTATGCTGAACCCGGATGGCCGGATCTGGGTGGATCGGCTTTCGGAAGGTTTGGCCGATACGGGGGAAATGCTCGCGCCTACCGCTGGCGAGCGGATTGTGCGCCTGGTCGCCCATCATGTCGGCGCTGAGGTCCATTCCCGTTCCCCGCGCGTCTCGGCCGAATTGCCGGAAACCGGCGAGCGTTTCGAAGGCCTGCTGCCGCCCGTGGTCGCCGCGCCGGCTTTCGCGATCCGCAAACCTGCGGTCGCCGTGTTCACGCTCGATGACTATGTCGCGGCGGGCATCATGACTTCTGGCCAGGCCGCGATGTTGCGCGCCGCGGTTGCTGGCCGCGCTAACATCCTCGTTGCCGGTGGCACATCGACCGGCAAGACGACCCTCACCAACGCGCTGCTCGCCGAAGTGGCGAAAGGGATGGATCGGGTCGTCATCATCGAGGACACCCGCGAACTGCAATGCGCCGCGCCCAACCTTGTCGCAATGCGCACCAAGGATGGCGTCGCCACGCTCTCCGACCTGGTTCGTTCCTCGCTGCGCCTGCGGCCTGATCGCATCCCAATCGGCGAAGTGCGCGGCGCCGAGGCCCTGGACCTCTTGAAGGCATGGGGCACAGGGCATCCCGGCGGTATCGGCACCCTTCATGCGGGGTCCGGTATTGGCGCTCTGCGCCGCCTTGAGCAGCTTATCCAGGAAGCCGTCGTCACTGTCCCGCGTGCGTTGATCGCCGACACGATCGGCCTTGTGGCTGTCCTGTCGGGACGTGGCGCCGCGCGGCGGCTTAGCGAACTCGTTCGGATCGAGGGTCTCGGCCCCGACGGCGATTATCGCATTGCTGAAGCCAAGCCCACCAACCCAGGAGAAACCTCATGATCCGCCTCCTTGCACACTGCCACGGCAATATGGCCGCAGGAGCCGTCGCCCTAGCCGTCAATCTCCTGGTCGTGTCGAACGCCCATGCCTCGGGCTCCTCGATGCCGTGGGAACAGCCGCTCGAAAAAATCCTGCAGTCGGTCGAGGGACCGGTGTCGAAGATCATCGCCGTCATCATCATCATCGTCACCGGCCTGACGCTGGCCTTCGGCGACAGTTCGGGCGGTTTCAGGCGGTTGATCCAGATCGTTTTCGGCCTTTCGATCGCCTTCGCGGCGTCGAGTTTCTTCCTGTCGTTCTTCTCGTTCGGCGGCGGAGCGTTGATCTCATGACAGCAGCTTTCGAACAATTCGACGCGGTGCCGGGGTGGTCGGTGCCCGTCCATCGGGCCCTGACCGAGCAGATCCTGCTTGGCGGCGCGCCGCGCGGAATCGCGATCCTGAATGGCACGCTGGCTGGCGCTGTCGGTCTTGGGCTGCGGCTCTGGCTGGTCGGTCTTCTCATCTGGGCAATCGGACATGTCATGGCGGTGTGGGCTGCCAGGCGCGATCCGCTGTTTTTCGAGGTCGGACGCCGGCACCTGCGGCTGCCCGGACATCTGTCGGTTTGAGGGCGTCGTTATGATGAGCCTTGCCGAATACCGCCGGACGGCTGCCCGCCTTGCCGACTATCTGCCTTGGGTCGCTCTCGTCGCGCCGGGCGTCGTGCTCAACAAGGACGGCAGCTTTCAGCGCACCGCGAGGTTTCGCGGGCCCGATCTCGACTCCGCCGTAGCGGCGGAACTTGTTGCGGTGGCATCGCGCATCAACAATGCCTTCCGTCGCCTCGGCTCGGGTTGGAGCATCTTCGTTGAAGCACAGCGGCACGAAGCGGCTTCCTATCCCGAAAGCCAGTTTCCCAATGCGGCCTCCGGCCTGCTCGACGCCGAGCGCAAAGCCGACTTCGACGAGGAAGGAGTTCATTTCGTATCGAGCTACTTTCTCACATTCCTGTTCCTGCCGCCGCCCGAAGACGCCACGCGCGCCGAGGGATGGCTTTATGAGGGCCGCGACCAGTCGGGCGCGGATCCGGGTGAGATCATGCGCGCCTTTGTCGACCGGACAGAGCGCGTGCTGTCCCTGCTCGACGGGTTCATGCCGGAATGCCACTGGCTCGATGACGGCCAAACGCTGATCTACCTGCACACGACGGTCTCCACCAAACGCCATCAGGTGCGCGTCCCCGAGACCCCGATCTATCTCGATGCGCTGCTGGCCGACGAGCCGCTCGCCGGCGGGCTCGAACCGCGGCTTGGCGACAAGCATCTTCGCGTGCTCACCATCGTCGGCTTCCCGACCGCCACGACACCCGGCCTGCTTGACGACCTCAATAGGTTGGCCTTCCCGTACCGCTGGTCGACCCGCGCGATCCTGCTCGACAAGGTCGACGCTGTCCGCCTGTTGACCAGGATACGGCGGCAATGGTTCGCCAAGCGCAAGAGTATCGCCTTGATCCTGAAGGAGGTGATGACCAACGAGGCATCAGCACTGCTCGACACCGACGCCGCCAACAAGGCGGCCGACGCCGATACGGCGCTGCAGGAGCTCGGCGCCGACATGGCGGGGATGGCCTATGTCACCGCGACCGTCGCCATATGGGATTCCGACCCGCGCGTGGCCGACGAGAAACTGCGGCTCGTCGAGAAAGTCATCCAGGGCCGCGACTTCACGGCGATTGTCGAGACCGTCAACGCCGTCGACGCCTGGCTCGGCTCCTTGCCAGGGCACGCCTATGCCAACGTCCGCCAGCCGCCGATCTCAACGCTCAATCTCGCCCACATGATCCCCCTCTCTGCCGTGTGGGCGGGGCCGGAACGGGACGAGCATCTGGTCAGTCCTCCCTTGCTTTATGGCAAGACCGAAGGCTCGACCCCGTTCCGGTTGGTCCTTCACGTCGGCGATGTTGGCCACACGCTGGTCGTCGGCCCCACCGGCGCTGGCAAGTCGGTTCTGCTGGCGCTGATGGCCCTGCAATTTTGCCGCTACCGCAATGCTCAGATCTTCGCCTTCGACTTCGGCGGCTCGAATCGGGCGGCGACGCTAGCCATGGGCGGCGACTGGCACGATCTCGGCGGTCATCTTACCGAAGGCATGGACGCCTCCGTTTCGCTGCAGCCGCTCGCCCGCGTTCATGACACGTACGAGCGCGCTTGGGCGGCTGACTGGATCGTCGCGATCCTGACGCGCGAGGGCATCGTGATCACCCCGGACGCAAAGGAGCATATCTGGGCGGCGCTGACGTCGCTGGCTTCGGCTCCGGTCGAGGAGCGCACCATCACCGGGCTCAGCGTGCTTTTGCAAGCCAATGACCTGAAACAGGCGCTTCGTCCTTACTGTGTTGGCGGCCCTCACGGCCGGCTGCTCGACGCCGAGGCCGAACACCTCGGCCAGGCATCCGTGCAGGCGTTCGAAATCGAGGGTCTGGTGGGCACGCAGGCCGCGCCGGCCGTCCTATCCTATCTGTTTCATCGCATCGGCGACCGGCTCGACGGTCGTCCGACACTGCTCATCATCGACGAAGGCTGGCTTGCCCTCGACGATGACGCGTTCGCCGGGCAGTTGCGCGAGTGGCTGAAGACGCTTCGCAAGAAGAATGCCAGCGTCGTCTTCGCCACCCAGTCACTCTCCGACATCGACAATTCGGCTATCGCGCCGGCGATCATCGAAAGCTGTCCGACCCGGCTGCTGTTGCCCAATGAACGCGCCATTGAGCCGCAAATTACCGCCATCTATCGCCGCTTCGGCCTGAACGACCGCCAGATCGAGATCCTGGCGCGAGCGACACCCAAGCGCGATTATTACTGCCAGTCGCGTCGCGGCAACCGTCTCTTCGAGCTCGGCCTGTCCGAGGTCGGGCTGGCACTTTGCGCCGCGTCCTCGAAGAGCGATCAGGCCCTGATCGGCAGCATCATCGCCGAGCACGGCCGCGACGACTTCCTGTCAGCCTGGCTGCGTGCCCGCGATGTCGGCTGGGCCGCCGACCTCATTCCCGATCTCACCGCCCCTGAACCTGAAAAGGATCCCCAACAATGACTATTCGTCAAAGCCGCCGGCGCGCCCTTCTGCTGGCCGCGGCGATGCTCGCCGCGCCGGTCGCGATCTCGCCGATGATGACTGCGGCAGCGCATGCCTTCATCGTGTTTGATCCGTCGAACTATTCCCAGAATGTCCTGACGGCCGCGCGTTCGCTGCAGCAGATCACGAACCAGATCACCTCGCTTCAGAACCAGGCCCAGATGCTGATCAACCAGGCGCGCAACCTGGCGAGCCTGCCTTTGTCCTCGCTCCAGCAACTGCAACAGTCGGTGCAGCGCACGCAACAGCTTCTCGGCGAGGCACAGAACATCGCCTTCGACGTCCAGCAGGTCGACAAGGCCTTTCAGCAGCAATACGGCAGCGCCTCACTCTCCGCTTCCGACCAGCAGCTCGTCACGGACGCGCGTTCGCGCTGGCAAAACACGGTAGGCGGTCTCCAGGACGCCATGCGCATCCAGGCGGGCGTCGTCGGAAATATCGGGACCAGCCGCGCACAGATGTCGGCGCTGGTCGGCGCCAGCCAATCGGCAACCGGAGCGCTGCAGGCGACGCAAGCTGGCAATCAGCTTCTTGCGCTGCAGGGCCAACAGCTCGCGGACCTGACCGCTGTTGTCGCCGCCAACGGTCGCGCCCAGGCGCTGACCGAGGCCGAGCGTGCTGCCGCGGTCGATCAGGGCCGCGAGCAACGCCGCCGCTTCCTGACCCCAGGCCCCAGCTACCAGGCTGGCTCGGTCCAGATGTTCAACCGCTGAGGTCGATGACCATGGACGGCAAAACCCTCGCTCGTGCCGTGGCTGTCATCTTTGTCGCGGCCGCCCTCACGGCCGCCGCGCTCGGTGTGAGCCGGAAGGAGAACAAGTCGGCGGGCGAGGGCGCACACACACAGGCGGCCTCGATGCCAAACCCGCTTCGCGATGGTCTGCGCCGCTGCCAGGCGCTGGGCGAGGCTGCTCTGCGAGACGATGGATGTGCGCGGCTGTGGGCCGAACAGCGCGATCGCTTCCTCAGTCTCCAAAAGCCGTCGGGCAGCTTAGGCGAGCCGGCCGCTTCGCGGCCGCCAGATGCTGCCCTGCACGAGGCCCGGTAGATATGGGCAATACCGGTGTCATCGACCAATTCCTGGCCACCTTCACCCGCTACATCGACAGCGGCTTCGGCCTGCTCGGCGGCGAGGTCGCCTTCGTCGCCACCACGCTGATCGTCATTGATATGACGCTTGCCGCGCTTTTCTGGAGTTGGGGCGCCGATGACGACATCCTTGCACGGCTCGTCAAGAAGACGCTCTTCGTCGGTGTCTTCGCCTACCTGATTTCCAACTGGAACGGTCTCGCCCAAATCGTATTCGAGAGTTTTTCCGGTCTTGGTCTCAAGGCGGGTGGAACCGGTTTTTCGGCACAGGATCTGCTACACCCCGGCAAGGTAGCTCAAACCGGCCTCGACGCGGGACGACCATTGCTGGAGGCGATCTCCGGTTTGATGGGCTACATCTCCTTCTTTGAAAACTTCATCCAGATCGCTTGCCTGCTTTTCGCCTGGGCGCTTGTCCTGCTCGCCTTCTTCATCCTGGCGGTGCAGCTCTTTGTGACGCTGATCGAGTTCAAACTGGCGACGCTGGCCGGGTTCGTGCTGATCCCTTTCGGCCTCTTCGGCAAGACGGCCTTCATGGCCGAACGCGTGCTCGGCAACGTCATCTCGTCGGGCATCAAGGTTCTGGTGCTTGCCGTGGTCATCGGCATCGGATCGACGCTGTTCAGCGAATTCACCCAAGGCTTCGGCGGCGAGAACCCCACCATCGACCAGGCCATGGCGATCGTGCTGGCGGCGCTGTCGCTGCTTGGCCTCGGCATCTTCGGTCCCGGCATCGCCAATGGCCTCGTCGCGGGTGGACCGCAGCTGGGCGCCGGTGCGGCCGTGGGCACTGGCCTTGCCGCGGGCGGCATGGCGGTGGCGAGCTATGGCGCAGCCGGCCTGGCGGCGCGAGGCGCGACCGCCGCATCCTCGGGAGCGATGTCGGCCGCGCGTGGCGGTATGTCACTCGCTGGCGGCGGTTCGGCCGCCTATACGCTTGGCGCAGCCAGCCAGTCTGGCGTGGCAGGCATCGCCTCCGGCTTGGGCGGCATCGCGCGCGCTGGCGCTTCGGCGGCAGCCTCTCCGCTCAAGCGCGCCGCCGCAAACACCGGTCAATCGCTTAGGTCAAGCTTCGCCTCCGGCGCCAGTTCGGCCGCTGAAACCACCGGCGGTTCGTCGACCATGGGTACAATCGGAGGCGCCGAGACCTCAGCCGCTCCTGCGCCCGGCGCGGGCAGGCCATCCAGCGCTCAAGGAGAGCCCGAATGGGCCAGACGCTTGCATCGCTCCCAGCGCCTCTCTCACGGCGCCCAGACCGCTGCCCACGCGGTGCGCGCCGGCGACAGCCATGGCGGCGGCGCTTCCGTTTCTCTTTCTGAAGGCGAATGACCCATGAACATCTTTAGGCGCCCCGCCGTCCACTACGGCAAGACCCCTCGACCGGAAACCCCCTATCAAAAGGCCGAGCAGATCTGGGACGAACGCATCGGCTCGGCACGCGTGCAGGCACGGAACTGGCGCGCCATGGCGTTCGGGTCGCTCATCCTGTCGGCGGGGCTCGCCACTTCACTCGTCTGGCAGTCGGGCCGCGGCACTGTCGTGCCCTGGGTCGTGCAGGTCGATAGGCTGGGCCAGGCTCAAGCGACCGCGCCAGCAACCGCGGACTATAAGCCGACCGATCCGCAGATCGCGTGGCATCTCGCCCGCTTTATCGAACAGGTGCGCTCTGTTCCAGCTGACCCAATCATCCTGCGTCAGGACTGGCTGCGCGCCTATGAATGGACCACCGACCAGGGCGCGGCGGCGCTCAACGACTATGCTCGCGCAGCGGATCCTTTCTCCAAGGTCGGCAAGAGCCAAGTCGCCGTGGACGTTTCTTCGGTCATCAGGGCCTCGCCGGACTCCTTTCGTGTCGCCTGGATCGAGCATCACTACGAAAACGGTCAGCTTTCAGGCACCGAGCGCTGGACCGCGATCCTGACGATCGTGACGCAGATGCCAAGCGACGCCGAACGGCTTCGCGCCAATCCCCTCGGCATTTACGTCAACGCCATCAACTGGTCGCGGGAGATGAGCCAATGAGCCCGACGTCGCGTCTTGTTGCCGGCACGACTTTCTCAAGATACCTGCTATCGGCCATGCTGGTCTCGGGGACGACGCTGCTTGCGAGTTGCGCCACGCCTGCGAAGAAGCCGCCGAAGATCAGCTACGATACCTATGTTCCGCCCTTGCCGCCGGCTCCGGCCGCCGCGACCGATCCAAGGCCGAAACCTCTTCGCGTGCCACCGGGCTGGGCCCCGGCACGGGGCGGCGCCATCGGCGAAACGCCGGCCGCCCGTGTCGAGAACGCCAACGCCGCGGCGCGCGTGGAACCGCGCCGCGAGGGCTACTACAACGCGATCCAGATCTACCCATGGAGCGAAGGAGCGCTCTATCAGGTCTACGCCGCACCTGGCCAGATAACGGACATCGCGCTTGAGCCGGGCGAGAGCCTGACCGGCGACGGTCCGATCGCGGCCGGTGATACCGCGCGCTGGATCATCGGCGACACCGAAAGCGGGTCCGGCATTGCCCGACGCGTCCACGTCCTGGTGAAACCCTCGCGGGCGGACATCACAACGAACCTTGTCATCGCCACCGACCGGCGCAGCTATATGCTTGAGCTACGCTCAGGCGCGAAGCCCTACATGCCTGCCGTTGCGTGGTCCTATCCGGCTCTGAAAGCGGGCCTCCTGCAGACCGTCACCACAACACCGACCATACCGGACGTTACAGCACGCAACTATCGCTACGGCCTTACCGGTGACAGCCCGCCCTGGAAGCCGGTGAGCGCCTATGACGATGGCCGCCGGGTCTACATCGAGTTTCCGCGCGGCATCGTGCAAGGCGAGATGCCGCCGATTTTCGTGATCGGTCCGGACGGCGAGGCTGAAATCACCAACAGCCGCGTCTATCGAAACGTCCTGATCGTCGACCGCCTTTTTGGTGCGGCCGAACTGCGTCTTGGCGCTGGAAAGCGGCAGCAGACGGTAAGGATCGTCCGGATCGATGGAGGAAGAACCGATGGGTTGTGGCGGAGACCAAGCGACGGCGTCGCGTCGAAGGCGCCGAACGCAAGGCACAGGGGAGAGCTTTAGGCATGAACGAGAATGATATGGCCGTCGAACCCATGCGGCTTCGCGCCGACCCGCCGCGTGTGACGCGCCTGTCGCGCAAGATGCTCGCAGGCATCGGCTTCGTCGCCTCGCTCGGTGTCGCGGGCGCGCTGATCTACGCGCTGCAGGATGCTAACACAATCAAGCAGGGTGAAGAGCTCTACCCTACCTCCAATCGGCCGCCCGCCGACGGACTGGCGCGCCTGCCGCGCGACTATGCCGGCCCGATCCTTGGGCCGCCGCTGCCTGGTGATCTCGGCAGGCCGATCCTTGATGCCCAAAACAAGGGACAGGCCGTCGTGCCACCGTCGATCGCCAGCGCCGCGATTGACGAAGCCGAGCAACGCCGGCGAGCCGAAGAGGAAGCGGCCAGAACCTCACGCATCTTTTTCCAGACAACGCAAGGAGATGCCAGGACCGCGGAGGCGTCCGCCCCTGCAGTTATCGACCCTGCCAGTCAGAACGGTCAACCAAATGCGCAGGATCGCCAGCTTGCCTTCCTGTCCGCTGCCGCTGACCGGCGGACCGTGGCGCCAGATCGCGTCACGCCGCCGGCGTCACCTTATGTGCTTCAAGCCGGTGCCGTGATCCCGGCCGACTTATCACGGGTATCCGGTCGGACCTTCCGGGGCAGATCAGCGCTCAGGTAACCGAAAATGTCTATGACAGTCCCACCGGCCGCTCGCTGCTCATCCCGCAAGGCACTCGTATTATTGGGCAATACGATAACGCAATTGGTTCGGGACAGCGTCGCGTGCTGCTCGTCTGGAACAGACTGATCTTTCCCGACGGACGCTCGATCGTTCTGGAGCGGCAGCCTGGGGCGGATGAGCAGGGGTATGCCGGGCTCGAGGACGGCGTCGACTATCATTGGGGCGAGTTGTTCAAGGCTGCGGCGTTGTCGACCGTTCTAAGCGTTGGCGCGCAGGCCGGTTCGTCCGACCAGGACAGCGATATCGTGCGTGCTCTGCGCAGCGGCGCCTCCGATAGCGTTAGCCAAGTAGGCCAACAGGTCGTTCAGCGGCAACTCGATGTGGCGCCGACGCTTACGATCCGACCCGGGTTTCCCGTTCGCGTCCTCGTCACCCGCGACCTTGCGCTGGAACCATACGGAGGTTGATATGGCCAAGTTGAAACTCGCAACGATCAGCGACGACAAGCCAGTCAAGATTACGGTGGAATTGCCGGCGCCTTTGCACCGTGATTTGGTGAAATACGCAGAAATTCTTGGGCGCGAGACCGGGCAGCCATCTGCCAATCCATCGCGCTTGATCGCGCCGATGCTTGAACGGTTCATCGCAACCGATCGCGGCTTTGCGAAAGCAAAGAAGGAGGAGGCTTAGAGCTTTCCCATCGCCGACGACCGGCGAGCGTCTTGAGCCGAGACGCCGATGGATACTCCTGTCCATGGCTTCCGCAGGACGACGAGCAGATACGGTCCAACGAGGCTTTATTCGCCCGTCATGAACGGCCAAAACTTGTACTCACCAATAGGTCGAATGGTTGATCTTTCGATGCGCCCGACACTGTTATCTGCACGAGTAGGAGCCGATGCTGGAGCTGCCGCCCGGCATGACGACGCTGGCGATCAGGCTCTGATGCTGGCTACGCTGGCCAATATCTGAGGCGTCATCTTCTGCATTTGGCCTCGCTAGTTCATGAATTTTGGCGCCAGGGCCAATCGTGGCACAGCAAGCTTAGCATTCGAATTTTAGGTTCCGACGCGAATTGCCCGCGTAGCGAGGCGATAGCGTTTCCTCGATCGCCTCCAGTCAGCAATTCGTCGCGGGATGATACGGAACAATGCGGGAAATTTGACGGTTCGGGCCCACGAAGAAGCCAATGAAATCGATTTTCTTCCGACGCCCTCCGGGCCCACCAAATCTCCGAAGGAAGGTCGCCAAATCCGTGAGGACTCTACGGTCGACCCCGGGTTTCTCGGTCGGCGATTCTCCAGAAAGGGTCGCGGAGCGTATTCACATCTACCGGTAAAATGCACTGCTAATTGCACTACAAAATTTCGAAATACGACAGGTAACTATCTGATTTAAAACATCTAAATTTCAGTTCGAGCCGTCTCGACCGCACCATTCTCCCTTCCAAAATGCCCTTGAGTGAAGGGAGTGGATGAAATCTTGAGCCGTTCATCCACTTCGGGGCCAAAGTGCGAAATTTGCATGTCGTCTCTGGTGGAGAGAGTGTGACTGCTTCATCCGCAAGTTCTCTCAGTTGCTGCCTGTATTCACAGCCGTAGTGGCTTGTGGCCTACTTGTGCATGTAGGAGTGCCTGCCATCTTCGGGCATATTGGGGATAAACGAATGCTGGTATCGTCGCTATGCCGTATATTTCCTGCGTTGTCGCAGTTGATGAATGAGCATATTCACGGAGCGTGAATGACGGCAATCGTCTTTGAGTTTCATCCATCTGCGGCCGCCTCAATAGAGGCTCTGGCCTCAGAGGCTTTCTTGCTTGTCCGAGAAATCGAAATAGCTAAGAAGAACAGCAAGGAAGGCGACTGGTGGCAACCGGATAACGCTACCACTATCACTGACGATGATATCGTAGGTGAGCCGATGATGTGGCTGCATCAGTCATCCCGTGATGATGCCTTGATCTTTATGTGGCACGATTCGCGCTCTTTCGGGCTGACTCGGCTAGACTACGAGAAATTGATCAAGCTGATTGATGCTATTCTCAAAGCTAAGTGGGCGCAAAAATCCGTCAGTTGGAAGTTCGTCGAGCGAGTGTTCATCGACTGGGTGCGTCATCGCTTCCGAACGCGTTCAGATGGTCCATTCTGCGATTTCTTCCTAGAGGGATGTTCAAAAGAAGTTGTCCCTCTGACGGCCGTCGTGCCCATTCAGCATCTGGCCGTTGAGGAGGCGTTTGAATTTGGCCCTACAAAAATAGTTCCAATGGGCCCGAAATATTTTGACGATTTAAGTGAGCGTATCCTCCAGGTAGTGCCATACAAAGAGGAAAGTATTGCTTCTTTTATAACTCATTTACGCAAAAAGATGGAGGATTGTTCCGCGATAGAAATGCAAATTATATCGGAACCCGGTTACGCTCAAGAAGCCGCATTGCAGAGAGCTACCGATGCCATTGGGCTGCTGCGATTTTTCTCTGTAGCAACTGTAGCTTCGACCATGATGTCCCCGGTTACGCTGCTTGGCGCACTCTCGGTCCCTGAGAGCCATGTTCTTACTCAAGGTGCAGATGGGGCTCTCGGATATGCGTCACGAGTCGCTATTGACAGCGTTGAGCACTGGCGCATCAGCAAACGCGACATTATCGGATTTCGGGAGGAAAATCTGGCCGTCGTGGGCAGTCTCCTTGACCTTGATAAGTTATCGGATTTTGGGCGCGCTATTCGCTCAAGTATCCTCGCTTTCGCACGTGCCATTACGTTTCCCGAACTTTCTGACCGGTTGGTGTTCGCCTTCTCGGCTATTGAAGGGCTGATGTTGAGAAATGCGAGCGAGCCCATTCAGCAAAACGTAGCGGAGAGGGTGGCCTTCTTGACTACTAGAGTTCCTGATAAACGGCAGAAAATAGTTGAAAATTTTAAGAGTTCATATAAGATGAGATCTCAATACATTCACCATCGGCTGACGGCATTAGATGAAATTGAGCTTGACCAAGTTTTCGTTAACATAAGGACTGCTCTTGCTCAAGCGGTAGCCAACCTTCAAAGATTCAAGACAAAGGATGATTTTCTAGCGGCGATTGATAGAACTAAGTTCGGCGCATGATGATTGCCGAGGGCGTAGGTGGTTAACCCCGGCCTATCCCGTCCACCCAAGGCCAGCCGAGATGAATTGATCGATACAAGCAGAGCGTCGGTCGCACGCTTTTGATCCGCCGTCTTTGCCCTGACATCGCGCAACAGATCGACCTGCAGCCTGTGGATGTCGTCCATCTGTCGCCGCAGACTGTCGAAACGCCGCCTGAACATCGGAAAGCGCTCGGGAAGATCGCCTCCCGTAAGGTCGCCGATCAGGCGTCGCGTCAATTCGTGTTCAGCGGCGATGCGGGCATGGATTCGGTGGGCCGCGTCGCTGTCGGACACCAGGCCGGCGTAGAGCCGCGCGATCTCCATGTCCGATTGGTAAAGCGTCTTCTCGGCCTCGTCGACGATCAGGCGAAAGAAGCGCGAGTGCTCGAACATGTGGCCCAGAAGTTCGCGCCCAGCCTCGCCACGCACCGTGACGAAAGCGCTGAGCGCGCTGCCAATGCCATACCAGCCGGTCAGCAGATGACGGTTCTGGCTCCAGGCGAACACCCATGGAATGGCGCGCAGGTCGGCAATGCCGCTGGCATCGAAACGGCGATCCGGCCGTGAGCCCATTTTCAGGAGCGCCAGTTCCGCGACCGGGCTCGCCTCGTTGAAATACTGGAGGAAGCCGGGCTCGGCCATCAACCGGGCATAGGATGCCTGTGACATGCCCGCCAGCGCTTCCAGCGCCTCGTCGAATTCCGGCGTTTCCTTCGGTTCGACATCTCCGGGCGATACGACGCTGTGGGCGAGAACTGCGGCGGCGAGAATTTCGAGCTGGTTGAGGCCGGTGCCGCGATTGGCGAATTTCGATGACACGACCTCGCCCTGCTCGGTCACCCGCATGGTGCCAGTGACGGTGCCTTGCGGCTGCGCCGCGATTGCTCGGCCGGTCGGCGCGCCGCCACGGCTGACGGAGCCGCCGCGACCGTGAAAGAAACTGATCCTGACCTTGTGCTTGCGCCCGACGGCAGCGAGGCGCTTTTGCGCTTTGGCCAGTTCCCAATTGGAAGCGAGAAAGCCGCCGTCCTTGTTGGAATCCGAATAGCCAAGCATGATTTCCTGGCGCGCGCCGAAATCGCGCACCGTGCGCCTCACCAAAGAGACGTCGAGCAATCCGTTCAATATGCCCGGCGCGGCCTGCAGATCGGCGATGGTCTCGAACAATGGCACGATCCGCAGCCTGATTGTGCCGCCGGCGGGCGCGGTTGAGAGTCCGCAATATTGTGCCAGCAGATAGACCGCGAGCAGATCGTCGACCGAGCGGGTCATCGAGAGAACGAAAGAGCCGACAGCGTCGGGATCCGAGCTGGAGATGTGCTTGGCGATGACGGAGAATGTCGAAAGCAGTTCACCTGCTTCAGGCGAGAGGTGCCTGGCGTCGATCTCCAGCCGCTCACCCTCAGCGATAGCTTTGCGAATGCGCGCCGACCATTGCGGCGTGCCGGCTTCGGCCGGATCGGCGGGATTTGTCAGTGCAAACAGCTCGGCCAGCACGCGGTTGACGACCGTGGAGTTCTGCCGGATGTCGAGCGAGACGGTGCGGAAGCCGAAGCTTCCGACTTGCCAAAGCAGGGGCTGGACGAAACGCCTGGCTACCGCGCGCCCTCCGATTGCTTCGAGAACGCGAGACAGCGCGTTCAAATCGGAACGAAACCCCTCTGCCGACGGGTACGCTGCCGCGCTGCCGTCCCGCGTGGCTATTAGGCGGGCAAACAAGGCCGAAGCAAACTGGCGAAGCGGTTCGTCAGGGTTGCGGGCGCTGATCACGTCAGCCTGTCCGCTTTTATCAAGCGCAGTATGCAACACCGGCTTGAAGCTGGCCGGCAGGTCGATGACGTTCGAACTGGCGCTGAGCACCGTCACCAGCCGCTGCATCTGCGCCAGATACCAGCCCATGGCGGTATCGCGGTATTCGGCCAGGGCATGGGCGGTGACGGCGGCCGTCACATTCGGGTTGCCGTCGCGGTCGCCGCCGATCCACGAGGCATAGCGCATGAAGGAAGGAATTCTGATCGGCGCTGCCGAATAGTGACGCTCGATGGCGCCTTCAAGCTTTCCATAGAGCTGCGGCGTTGCCTCAAAGATGACTTCGCGAAAGAAATGCAGGCCCCAGGCGATTTCGCGTTCGACCGTCGGGCGCTCCAATCGTAGCTCGCCTGTCATCCACAGAAGCTCGATCTCGCTTTCCAGATCGGCGACCAGCAGGTCGCGTTCGCGTGGCGCCCAGCGCGGTTGGTCGAGCTCGGTCAGCTTGCGATAGATACGACGGTGGATCTCCAGCACCGTGACGCGTTTGGCCTCCGTCGGGTGCGCGGTCATGGTCGGGCCGACGCAAAGCCCGTCGAGCGCCACCTGGACTTCCTCCGCTGAATGGCCGTTCGCCGCCATCCGCGCGATCACGCTGCCGAAGGAGCCGGGCACGTCGTCGACGCCGGCGCCTTGTTCGAGTTCGCGACGCGCCCGCATGGCAAGCAACTCGTCGGCAATCGCCAGCAACTGGAACCAGACGCCGCTCGCCTGAAGCGCCGGGACGCGCTGCTCCGCGGCAAGCGAGACAAGTGACCTGCGTCCGGTCAGGACGGCGGCGATCTCGGGCTCACGCGCGCTTGCGACCTGAAGCAGCAGGCGCAACAAGAGGCTGCGTTCGTCCTCACGAAATTTGATGCGTCTGCTCTGTTCCAAACCGCTTCAAGCCGCCTTCTTGGTTCGCTCCAGCGTCTCCGCCACCACCTCGCCGAAGGACGACGGCGTCGGCACGATGATGACGCCGGCCTCTTTCAGGATCTCGACCTTTTCCTGCGCGGACTCGCCGAAGGCCGAGATTATGGCGCCGGCATGGCCCATGCGCCGGCCTTTCGGCGCGGAGAGCCCGGCAATGTAGGCGATCAGCGGCTTCCTCATATTGTCGCGCGCCCAGATCGCGGCTTCGGCTTCCTGCGGTCCGCCGATCTCGCCGATCATCACCACGGCGTCGGTTTCGTCGTCCTGCTCGAACAGCTTCAGAACGTCCTTGAAGGAGGAGCCGTTGATCGGATCGCCGCCGATGCCGACGCTGGTCGAGACGCCGATGCCGAGCGCCTTCATCTGCGAGGCGGCCTCGTAGCCCAGCGTCCCCGAGCGTCCGACGATGCCGACGCGGCCGGGAAGGTAGATCGAGCCGGGCATGATGCCCATCAGCGCCTGTCCCGGCGTGATGATGCCGGCGCAGTTCGGCCCGACCAGCCGCATGCGGTCCTCGAAGCGGTAGCGGCGCATGTAGCGCTTGACCTGCATCATGTCCTGCGAGGGGATGCCGTCGGTGATGCAGACGCAGAGCTTTATCCCCGCATCCGCCGCCTCCATGATCGAATCGGCGGCGAAGGGCGGCGGCACGAAGACGATGCTGGCCTCGGCCCGGGTTTCGCGCACCGCGCCCTTGACGGTGTTGAAGATCGGCAGGCCGAGATGCGTCTGGCCGCCCTTGCCGGGGGTGACGCCGCCGACGAGCTTGGTGCCGTAGCGTTTCATGTCCTCGGCATGGAAGCTGCCGATCTTGCCGGTGAAACCTTGCACGATGACGCGCGTGCTGCGGTTGAGCAGGATTGCCATTTTTCCGTCCTCCCTCAGGCTGCTTTTTTCTTGGTGGCCGCGCGCCAGGCGGCGACGGCTTTTTCGGCGGCTTCGGCGAGCGTGGCGGCGACGATCACCGCCTCGCCGGAATCGGCCAGGATCTTGCGTCCTTCCTCGGCCCTGGTACCGGAAAGCCGCACCACCAGCGGCACGTTGACGCCGACCTCGCGGATCGCCTTGATGACGCCCTCGGCAACCCAGTCGCAACGGTTGATGCCGGCAAAGATGTTGACCAGGATGGTCTCGACATTCTTGTCGCCGAGCACGGCGCGGAAGGATTTCGCCACACGCTCGGGCGAAGCGCCGCCGCCGATGTCGAGGAAATTGGCCGGCTCGCCGCCGGCGATCTTGATCATGTCCATCGTCGCCATGGCGAGCCCGGCGCCATTGATGATGCAGCCAATATTGCCGTCGAGGCCGACATAGGAGAGGCCGCGGTCGCTGGCGAAGGTTTCGCGCGGGTCTTCCTGGCTCTTGTCGCGCAATTCGGAGATTTCGGGCCGCCGGAACAGCGCGTTCTCGTCGAACGACATCTTGGCATCGAGCGCCACTAGGCTGCCGTCGCGGGTCACCACCAGCGGATTGATCTCCAGCATCGAGGCGTCGTAGTCGCGGAACACCTGGTAACAGCTGAAGATGGTCTCGGTCGCCTTGCCGATCAGGCTGTCCTCCAGCCCGAGCCCGAAGGCGATCTCGCGCGCCTGGAAGCGCTGCATGCCGACGCCCGGATCGACGGTGGCGCGGATGATGGAATCCGGCGCTCTTTCGGCGATCTCCTCGATCTCCATGCCGCCGGCCGCCGAGGCCACGATCATGACGCGCTCTTCCTTGCGGTCGAGCACGAAGCCGAGATAGAGCTCCTGCGCGATGTCGACGGCTTCCTCCAGATAGAGGCGCGAGATCAGCTTGCCGCGCGGGCCGGTCTGGTGGGTCACCAGCTTGCGCCCGAGCATGGCTTCGGCGGCGTTGGAAATCTCCTCGTCATTGGCGCACAGCTTGATGCCGCCGGCCTTGCCGCGCGCGCCGGAATGGACCTGCGCCTTCAGCACCCATTTGCCGCCGCCGATCTCGCGCGCCCGGTAGGTCGCCTGTTCGGGGCTGTAGGCCAGGCCGCCGCGCGGCACATGCACTCCATGCCGGGCGAGCAGTTCCTTGGCTTGATATTCGTGGATGTCCATTTTTTCTCCTCCCCAAATCGCCAAGATGCCGCGACGCGAGGCCCTCGTTGGCTAATTAAGCTGGCCGGCGCGTTCGATGGCGTCGTTGACCACCAGAACGTTCCTGGCCATGCGTTCCGATGCGGCGTCGATCATCTTGCCGTCGAGCGCGGCGGCACCCTTGCCCTGCGCCTCGGCCTCTTTCAGCACTTCGAGGATGCGGCGGGCGCGCGTGACTTCCTTCTCCGGCGGCGAGAACACCTCGTTGGCCAAGGCAATCTGCGAGGGATGGATCGCCCATTTGCCCTCGATGCCGAGTGCGGCAGCGCGCCTGGCGGCCGCCTTGTAGCCTTCCGGATCGGAGAAATCGCCGAACGGCCCGTCGATGGCGCGCAACCCATAGGCGCGGCAGGCCACAGTCATCCGCGACAGGGCGAAATGCCACTGGTCGCCGGGATAGTCGGGATTGAGGCCGCCGATGTTGACGGTGCGCGCCTTGTTGCTGGCGGCATAGTCGGCAACGCCGAAATGCATCGCCTCCAGCCGGCCTGGCGTCGCGGCAATGGCCTCGACATTGGCCATGCCGAGCGCGGTCTCGATCAGGGCTTCAAGGCCGACACGGGTCTTGAATCCCTTGGCCATCTCGATCTGGTTGACCATGGCCTCGACCATGTAGAGGTCGGCCGGCACGCCGACCTTCGGCACCAGGATCGTGTCCAGCCGGTCGCCGGCCTGTTCCATCACGTCGACGACATCGCGGTACATGTAGTGGGTGTCGAGCCCGTTGATGCGCACCGAGACGGTCTTTCCCTTGGCGCGCCAGTCGATGTCGTTCAGGGCCTGGATGATGTTCTTGCGGGCGCGTTCCTTGTCGGGCGGGGCGACAGCGTCCTCGATGTCGAGGAAGACGAAGTCGGCGGCGCTGTTGGCCGCCTTGTCGATCATCTCCGGGCTGGAGCCGGGAACCGCCAGTTCGCTGCGCTGCAGCCTGAGTTTCCTGAGGTGGTTGATGGTGTGGCTCATCTTCTCTCCCCTCAGGCGGCTGCGGCGACAGGCATTGCGGCCGAGGCGCGGAAATGCTGGATGGCGGCGCCGACGCCCGAGCCCGGCGCCAGCCGGACGCCGCAATCGAGCAGCGCCATTTCAGCCGATGACAGCGAGGCCAGCACCATCACCTCGTTCAGCCAGCCGAGATGGCCAATGCGGAAAACCTTGCCGAACACCTTGTTGAGGCCACCGCCGAGCGATGTCTGGTAGGCCTGGGAGGCGCGCTTGACGACATCGCCGCTGTCGATGCCATCGGGCACGAGAATGGCGCTGACCGTGTCCGAATGCCATTTCGGCGCCTTGGCACAGAGCTTCAGGCCCCAGGCATCGACCGCCTTGCGCACGCCTTCAGCCAGCCGGTGGTGGCGGGCAAAGATGGTGTCCAGCCCTTCCTCGGCGATCAGGTCGAGCGAGGCGCGCAGGCCGCGCAGCAATTGCGTCGCCGGCGTGTAGGGAAAATAGCCGGCATCGTTGGCGCGGATCATGTCCTCGAAGGAGAAGAAGCAGCGCCGGTGAGTGGCGATTCTCGAAGCCACGAGCGCCTTCTTGCTGACCGACAGGAAGCCGAGACCCGCCGGCAGCATGAAACCCTTCTGCGAACCGCTGACGGCGCAGTCGACACCCCATTCTTCCTGGCGGAAATCGATCGAGCCGATCGACGAGACGCCGTCGACGAAGAGGAGCGCTGGGTGGTTCGCATCGTCGAGCGCGGCGCGGCAGCCGGCCACGTCACTGGTGACACCTGTCGCCGTCTCGTTCTGGGTGCAGAAGATCGCCTTGATGCGGTGCGTCTTGTCCGCCTTCAACCGCTCCGCATAGAGGTCCAGCGGAACGCCGGTTCCCCATTCGCAGTCGATCACCTCGACCTCGAAGCCGAGGCGCTCGGCCATGTCGACCCACAAATGCGAGAACTGGCCGAAGCGAGACATCAGCACGCGGTCGCCAGGGCTGAGCACATTGGTCATCGCCGCTTCCCAGGCGCCGGTGCCGGAGGACGGATAGATGAAGACGCGGCCGGTCTGGTTCTTGAAGACTTTTTTGATGTCCTCGAACAGCGGCAGGGTGAGGTCGGGGAAGGAGGCCGCGCGCATGTCCTCCATGGGCAGGTTCATCGCCTGCCGCACCTGTTCGGGGATATTGGTCGGCCCGGGAATGAAAAGATGGGTGAAACCGGCCATGGTGCGAACTCCTCCTGATCCAGCAAAGCGGTGGTGGGGAGTTTCGTTTCGACGGCTGATTGCAACAACACCTTGGTGGGTAAGAACTTGCCGCGTGCGGGTGGGCATGGCCTACCCGGTCGCCCTACCCGAAAGGCTGCTTCTGGCTGCGCCTCTCTCGTGAATAGAGCGCGACCGCCATGGCGCGGTTGCGGACATCCAGCTTGTCGTAGAGATTCTTGAGATGGTACTTCACCGTATTCTCGGAGATCCCGGTCCGGGTCGCGATCTGCAAATTGGTCCAGCCATCGGACAGTACCGCCAGCAGCTCACGCTCGCGCACCGTAAGCCGGGACAGAGGCGTGTCGTTGACCTTGTTGATGTCGATATAGGGGATGCAGATACGGCCATGCGCGACAGCCAGGATCGTATCGAAGATAATGGCGGGATCGTCGAACTGGAAGCAGTAGCCCTGAGCCCCGAGGCGGACGCACTGTTTCAGGATGCCGATGTCGTGGTCGTTTGAAAAGACCGCGATGCGAACGTTGAGCTTGCTGCCCTGGACCTCGGCCAGGACGTCGGCGCCGTCCATATCGGAGAGCTTCCAGCCGATTACGGCGACATCGAACTCCTGTGCCGCCGCAAGCTCCAGGAAATGCCTGCCGCTTTGTACCGAGGCCAAAAGTTCGAAGCGCCCGTCGCAGTCCAGCATTTCACGCAGCGCCGATATGACGAGCGGATTGCGCTCGGCCACGACCACGCGAACGCGCTGCTCTTCGATTGCCTTGTTCTCTGTCCTCGATCTGATCTTCAAGGGTTTCCGGCTTTTTTGTTGCGGCCTGGCGGGTCCAGGCGATGCCTGGACCTGCATCATGACAATTCTGCTCCAATGGCGCGGGGGTGCTCTTTCCCCAGCGACATCGGCTGTCGCGCTGCCGGAAGCCGAAGCGTGGCCGGCCTTTGATGAAATCGGCAGTCCGCGCGGGTACGACAACTTGGCATTGGTAAAACACGGGATGAGCTGGCAAGAACGCGTTTGGCCTGAGATTCCCGTGCGTTGGAAGAAAATGTTGCGACGTTGAAGCGTTCCGGGTCGCCGTTACTTTTGTATGGGCACCGGACCCGAAAACCGGTTTCCACTTTGCGGACTCATGGTCTAGACCTGATTTGCACCTTTTCCGGGATTCTGATGGCGGGAGGCGCTGGTGGAAGGCCAGGACGAACGGACGACCGGCGCCAGGGCCGCCGACGAGCACCACGCTGATATCTATGGCGAGGACGGTGCCGTCCTATCGTCCTTCCTTGCCCAGATCGGCGCGGCGATCGCCGATCGCGATACGCTGACCCTCAAGCGCCAGGTCGACGACCTGCATCAGTCGGAACTTGGCGACCTCATCGAGGCGCTGCACCCCGAACAGCGGCGCGCGCTGGTCGAACTGCTGGGCGCCGACTTCGATTTTTCCGCGCTGACCGAGGTCGACGAGGCGATCCGCATGGATATCATCGATAGCCTGCCCAATGCGCAGATCGCGCAGGCCGTGCAGGCACTCGATTCCGACGACGCGGTCTACATCCTCGAAGACCTGGAGCCGGAAGACCAGGACGAGATCCTGTCGCGGCTGCCGTTCACCGAGCGGATTAGGCTGCGCCGCTCGCTCGACTACCCGGAAGAGACCGCCGGGCGGCGCATGCAGACCGAGTTCGTCGCGGTGCCGCCCTTCTGGACCATCGGCCAGACCATCGACTACATGCGCGAAGACAAGAACCTTCCCGACCGCTTCAGCCAGATCTTCGTCATCGATCCGACCTTCAAGCTGCTGGGGGCCATCGATCTCGACCAGATCCTGCGCACCAAGCGCGCGGTCAAGGTCGAGGAAGTCATGCATGAAACGCGGCACGCCATCCCGGCCACCATGGACCAGGAAGAGGCGGCGCGGGAATTCGAGCAATACGACCTTTTGTCGGCTGCCGTCGTCGACGAGAACGAGCGGCTGGTCGGCGTGCTGACCATCGACGACGTTGTCGACGTCATCCAGCAGGAAGCGGAGGAAGACCTGCTGCGCATGGGCGGCGTCGGCGACGAGGAGCTCTCCGACAGCATTCTGGCGACTTCGCGCTCGCGCGTTCCCTGGCTGCTCGTCAACCTGCTGACGGCATTTTTGGCGGCCTCCGTGATCGGCCTGTTCGACCGCACGATCGAGCATATCGTGGCGCTCGCCGTGCTGATGCCGATCGTGGCCGGCATGGGCGGCAATGCGGGTTCGCAGACCATGACCGTCACCGTGCGGGCGCTGGCGACGAGGGACCTCGACATCTACAATGCCGGCCGCATCATCCGCCGCGAAATGGGCGTCGGCTTCATCAACGGCATCGTCTTCGCCATCCTGATCGGCATCGTCGCGGCTGTCTGGTTCCACGACCCCAATCTGGGCGGCATCATCGCGGCGGCGATGATCATCAACATGTTCGTGGCGGCCCTTGCCGGCATCCTGATCCCGTTGCTGCTCGATCGGTTCAAAGTCGACCCCGCAGTCGCTTCGGCGGTCTTTGTCACCACCGTTACCGATGTCGTTGGATTCTTTGCTTTCCTGGGCCTCGCGACCTGGTGGTTCAGCGTCCGTTAGGCGTCTCAATTGACTTTTACGTAAATGCCGTGCGAGGCTCGCACGGGGTGCCGCGTCGATTCCGGTGTGGCAACGGTTTGGTTCGGGAGGGAAGGGCGCCGCATGGCGAATGCCCGGAATTCCCGCATGGAGTGACAATGCGGGAATATTATTCGATCACCGAACTGACCCGCGAATTCGACGTGTCGACGCGGACGCTGCGTTTCTACGAAGACGAGGGACTGGTGCAGCCGGTGCGTCGCGGTCGCACGCGGCTGTTTCGCCCTTCCGACCGTCACCTCATCCGGCAGATCATGCGCGGAAAACGCCTCGGCTTCTCGATCAACGAGATCCGCGAGATCATCCAGATGTACAAGGAGCCGCCGGGCGAGGTCGGGCAGCTCAAGCTGATGATCAAGCGCATCGAGGAAAAGCGCGAGGATCTCAGGCAAAAACGCCGCGACCTTGAGGAGACGCTGGCCGAACTCGACCAGGCCGAGGAGTCTTGCGTCGAGCGGCTGGTCGAGCTCGGCGTCAACACCTAGCCCTGCTCAGATCCAGCGCCGCACTCTTTTTGCATAATCGCGGTATTTCTTGCCGAATTTCGCCGCCAACATCTTTTCCTCGCGCTCGATCGCGACCTTCTGGGTGGCGAAGGCGGCGACGAAGGCAAGCAGGAAAAACCAGGCGATGCCCGAGACGAAGGCAACGCCGATCAACAGCAGCGTATTGGCCAGGTACATCGGGTTGCGGGTGACGCCGAAGGGACCGGTCGTGACGAGATGATCGGGTACGGCGTTGGGATTGAGCGTTGTCCTGGCCCGTATCATGGTGCGGATTGCGGTGAACCAGAGTACGGCGACGGTGAACAGTGCCACCCAGCCGGCGGCGAACAGAATGTCGCCCAGGAGGTCGCCGATCCAGGGCAAGGGATAGAGCATGCCGAGGATGATGCTGATCGCGATCGCGGCAGCGTAGATCACCGGCGGCCACGGTATCACCCCAGGCTTCGGTTCGGTCCCAGGCTTCGGCTCGATCATTGTGTCCCTCCCTCCGTCATCTTGTCGTCGGTCTTGGCGGTGCACGTTGCGGCAAGATCGGACAGATGCGCCCTGAAGTCGGCAGTCTGGTCGTTGTCGAAGAGCCGATCAAGAGAGCCTTCACCTTGAAGCGTATCGAGCATGCAGCCGCAATAGCTCGAACAGAAGGTTGCGTTGCGCATCTGCTCGCACGAGCGCTGGCAGGTTTTCAGGAAATTGACCTGCGGAGGCTCGACCTGGGCCGGCATCACTTGTGAGAACAGCCAGACGCAACCGATCAGCAGCGGCTGGTGGATCAGGTAGAAGGCCAGGCTGTGGCGGCCGATGAAGACCAGCGGATTGGCCCAACGGCCGGGCACGAGGCTCGCCAGGCGTGCCCGTATGCCGGAAGCGGACGCCAGTTTCGTCACCGCAATGCCCCCAAGCACCGCGCCGAACCAGGGGAACAGCGGCACGTAGTCGTTGGAACGCGGATTGACGGCGGAAAGGCCGATCCACCACAGCCAGGGGTGATCGAGGTCCTCGAAGCGCAGGTAGACGGGCGCGGCGATGACGAGCGCGGCGACGACAAGCGTCAGCAGCGCCGGCAGGCGCAGGAAGGCGAGGCCAAGCAGGCTGGCGAGTGCGATCTCGTGCAGGATGCCGAAGAAGATGAATCCGTCGGGCGTGACGATGCGGGTAACGACCGAGATGGTGATCGCAGCACCTGCGACCATGGCGAACCGCTTCCAGAAGCCGTTCCAGCGGATTTGCCGGCCATGCGCGAGATACAGGCTGACGCCGACCAGGAACAGGAAGGTCGAGGCGATGCAGCGGGCGTAGATCTTCCACCAGCCGAAGGCGGTGAGACCGGGATCGGTGTAGCCGAAGAATTCCAGATCCCAGGTGAAATGGTAGCTCGCCATCGCGATCAGCGCGACGCCGCGCAAAATATCGATCGCGGCGATGCGCTTCGATGGCTCCGGAGCGGGTGCGGTCGGCGTGTGGATGCTCATGGTCTCGCGATCTGATTCAACCCCAACAAGACGACTATCACGGTTGCACCGGATAGAAGAAGACCGGTCGCCCTTGGCCCGGGCCGCGCGGCGGGTCCGCGCCAGCCACCGGGTTAGGCCACTGCGGGAAAGCCTTTGACCGGCTTCGCTTTTGCCGGATGTGCGTCGGTTTCCTCTTAATGGGCCTGAAATGTCCACGGCAGATTTGACGTCGCGATTCTGCTTTGGGGAAGCAATGTCCACGCATGTGCGCCATCCGATCTGGCTTCCGGCCCTCAAGGCCGCGGATGCGCGCACCTTCGCCTCGCTCTACGCGGTGGAATCCTTCGCCCGCGCCATGGTGTCGAGCGTCATACCGATCCAGGCCTACGAGATCCTCCACAACGAGCAGATCGTCTCGATCCTCTATACCGTCGTTTCCATGCTCGGCCTGTCGGTGACCTTGTTCATGCCGATGCTGATCCGCCGCTTTGCGCGGCGCTGGGTCTACACGGCAGGCGCCTGCCTGCTCGCCATCGGCTCGCTGTTCTTCGTCACGCACACGCTCGCCGGGCAACTGGCCGGCATGCTGTGCCGGGTGATGGGTGCCAGTGCGCTTTCGATCACGCTCAACCTCTACATCATGGACCACATCCGCAAGACCGACTTCATGCAAGCCGAATCGCTGCGCATGGCGTGGTCGATGGTCGCCTGGACGGGCGGGCCGACGCTCGGCATCTTCCTTTACGCGCATTTCGGCATCTACGCCGCGCATGGCGCGGTGGCGGTTTTCGCCATGGCCTTGCTGGCGCTGTTCTGGACGTACCGGCTGGGCGACAACCCGTCGATCCGCCCCGGCAAGACGCGGCCGGCCAATCCGCTCGCCAATATCGGCCGCTTCGTGGCACAGCCGAGGCTCAGGCTCGCCTGGCTGATCGCCTTCGGCCGATCCTGCTTCTGGACGACGTTCTTCGTCTATGGACCGCTGTTCATGGTGATCACCGGCGAGGGTGAACTGGCGGGCGGCCTGCTGGTCTCGGCCGGCAATGCGCTGCTGTTCATGGCGATCTTCTGGGGCAAGGCGGGAAAGCGCTTTGGCGGCCGCCGGACCATGACATTTGCCTATTTCGCCATGTCGGCGACGCTGCTGGCCGCCGGTGCCGTGGGCGAAACCGTACCGCTGCTCACCGGCGCCTTCCTGTTGTGCGGCGCCTTCTTCACCATCGCACTCGATGCGCTGGGTTCGACCGCCTTCATGCGCTCGGTGCGCTCCTATGAGCGCGCGCAGATGGCGGCGGTCTACCGCACCTATCTCGACTTTTCCGAACTGACGCCGCCGCTGGTCTATTCGGTGGTACTGGCCTTCTTCGGACTGGGATCGGTGTTCGTCACGCTCGGCCTGCTGGCGGCGTTTTGCGGCTTCATGACGTGGCACTACCTGCCGAAGTCTCTGTAAAAATCAGGGCGAAAGCGCCGTATGGCGCTCGCGTACCCAATTGTGGAAACGATGCAAGTCGTACTCCTCGGGCATCAGCACGCCGGCTGTATGACGCATCGAGCGCAGGCCTTTCTGGTTGACCTCGCAGATCGCGGCATCCTCCTCCAGCACCTGCGTGCCGAAGGCGACGATGTTGTCGATATCGGTCTCGGCGAGCGCCTCGGGCGCGAACAGCCATTCAGCGGTCAATTCGGTCTGTTCCGGACCCAGCGGCACCAGCCGCACGGTCCTGACATAGTCGACATGGCCGACGATGAACATCGAGGGCAGGCTGCTGGCGTAAGTCTGGCCGGCGGTGCGTTCCGCCTGCGTCAAGCCCGGGAAGACCGGCCCATGCGTCTGCCCGTCACGCGACCATGTTTCAGCCCCGGCGCGCAGGCCTCCGGAAAACTCCGGCGCATCATTGGCGGCATGGCGCGCCCATTCGGGATCGTCATGCCGGCTCATCAGACCGCGGCCATAGATGGGCACAAGCCGCGACAGGTCCTTGTGGACGCCCGGGCAGTGCAGGCACTCGTTGAAGTTCTCCCAGAAAATCTTCCAGTTGCAGTTCATGACCTTGCGCAGCACATGGCCCGACACCAGCGTGTCCAGCGGCCAGTTGCCGAGGTCGCCGGAGGCCGGGTCGAAGGATGACTGCGCCGAGCCGGCGGCATCTTCAGCAAGATTGACGAAGACGAAGCCCCGCCACACCGAGAGTGCGACGCGATAAAGCGGATAATCGGCCTTGTCGAAGCCATCAGGCAGCGACTTCGATGGCACGCGCACAAGGTCGCCGCGCAGCGAATAGGACCAGGCATGATACGGGCAGGTGATCAGCCGCGCCTTCAGCCGTCCTTCGCTTTCCTGGCAAAGCTGCGAGCCGCGATGCCGGCACGTGTTGTGGAAGGCACGCAACGCACCGGTCTCGTCGCGCAGGACAAGAATTTCCTGCGTACCGACGCGGAAGGTGCGGAATGCCAAAGGCTGGGCAAGGTCGGCCTCGCGGCAGACGAGCAGCCAGTCTCTGTACCAGATGGCGTCGAGATCACGCTGATAGTTCTCCTGGTCCCAATAGGCCGATGAGGGCAGCGACGGCTCGCTTCGGGTCAGGCCGTTATAGGGCTCGCGCTCGCTGGCATCGGGCTGCATGGCTGGCTTCCTGTGCGGGTTGCCAGCCGACACCCGGCCATGGAGTTTGTCAATCAGGACGGGATGGGAGCGGCTTTGCCGATACGACGCTCCTGCGCTGGCGGCTGTCGGAATTTGGTTTGCCGCGCGCGGCGAATTTCCCTATAGTCACCAGCGTCGTCGGTTCCTTTTTGGAGCCAAGAGGGAATGCGGTGCGGACAGGAATTCCTGTCTAATGCCGTGGCTGCCCCCGCAACTGTGTGCGGTAGTCCTCTCCATATGCCACTGAAGGTTTTCCTTCGGGAAGGTGGGGAAGGGCGCTTATCCGCGAGCCAGGAGACCTGCCGGCGACAGGAAACTGACTTCGATGCCCTCGGGTGGAGGGCGAAAGGACAAGACATGACTACCGCTTCCGTCTCCCTCGGCGCCTCCGTCTCCTCGCAGTCGCGCCTCATGCAGCTCGCGCTCGCGGCGCTGCTCGGCATCTTCGTCGTCGGCTTTGTCGGTTTCTCGCATATCGATGCGGTCCACAATGCCGCCCACGACTATCGCCACTCGATGGCGTTTCCCTGCCACTGACGAGGATCTGACATCATGAATCTGTTTCGCAACGTCGTGTTCGTCGCGGCGATCGCGGGGCTCGTGGCCGGTGTCGTTCTCGCCTGCATGCAGGCCTATGCGACAGTGCCGCTGATCCTCAAGGCGGAGGTCTACGAAAAGGCCGGCGGCGGCCATCACCACGACCATGGCGCGGCACCCGCCGCAACCGATACCAGCGCCGTAAGCACGGTCGCGCCCGCTGGGAATGCGATGAGTTCTGCCGCGCCAGCAGCCGTCGAAGCCAAGACGCCGGCGGAGGAAGACGAAGCCTGGGCGCCGGCCGACGGTTTCGAGCGTTTCGCCTTCAGCGTGGTTGCCAATATCGTCACCGGCATCGGTTTCGCGCTGGTCCTGGTCGCGGTTTCCGAGTTTGCCGGCGGCATCGGCAATTGGCGCCAGGGCGTGTTCTGGGGGCTGGCCGGCTTTGCCGTGTTCACGCTGGCGCCTGGCCTCGGCCTGCAGCCGGAACTGCCGGCAATGCCGGCGGCCGATCTTCTTCCGCGTCAGATCTGGTGGACGGCAACGGCGGCGGCGACCGCCATCGGCCTTGGCCTGATCGTGTTTCGCAGATCGCTGCCGTTGACCATTCTCGCCGTCTTGCTGATCGTCGCCCCGCATATCGTCGGCGCGCCGCAGCCCGACAGTTTCGAAACACCGATCCCGGAAGGCCTGCACCACCAGTTCGTGGTGGCGGTGACGGTGACCAATCTGGTGTTCTGGCTGGTGCTCGGCGCCGTCGTCGGCGTGGTGCGCAGACGCTTCACCGGCACGGCGACCAGCCTGCGCGACAGCTTTGCCTGATCGCCGCAAGCTGACCTTCATCATCGGTGGCGCGCGCTCCGGCAAGAGCGCGCACGCCGAAACCCTGGTGGCGGCATTGCCCTCGCCATGGGCCTATATCGCCACGGCGCAAGCCTATGACGACGAGATGCGCGAGCGCATCGCGTTGCACCGCTCGCGGCGCGGCGAAGGGTGGTCGACCATCGATGCGCCACTCGACCTTGCCGAAGCGCTGGAAGCCTTGCCGGATGATCAGCCGGTGCTTGTCGACTGCCTGACGCTGTGGCTGACCAATCACATGCTGGCCGACCACGACGTGGACGCGGCGTGCCGACGGCTGGCCTACGTGCTGTCGCGGCCGCGCGGACCATGGATCGTGGTATCGAACGAGGTCGGGCAAGGTATCGTGCCCGACAATGCGCTGGCGCGGCGTTTTCGCGACGACGCCGGCCGGCTCAACCAGCGGGTCGCCGCGGTCGCCGACACGGTGCTGCTGATGGTGGCGGGGCTACCGCTCAAGGTGAAGTGAAATGACTGACATCGACGACAAGGATGAAGAACGCCATCGCGCCAAAATGGCCAAGCGCAAGGCGGTGCAGGACGCCGAGGTTGCTGGCAAGACGATCGAGAAGGGGTTGCTGATCGTCAACACCGGTCCCGGCAAGGGCAAGACCACGGCCGCCTTCGGGCTGGCGCTTAGAATGCTCGGCTACGGCAAGCGCGTCGGTGTCGTGCAGTTCATCAAGGGCAGATGGCACACAGGCGAGAAGGACGCTTTCGCCGCCTTTGGCGACCGGGTCGTCTGGCACGCCATGGGCGAGGGTTTCACCTGGGAGACGCAGGATTTGAAGCGCGACATCGCGGCCGCCGAGGCTGCCTGGGCCAAAGCGCGGGAATTGATCGACGATCCCTCGATCAGCCTTGTCGTGCTCGACGAACTCAACATCGCGCTGCGCTACGATTATCTCGATCTCGACAAGGTGGTAGCGGCGCTGAAGGGCCGGCGCGAGGGCCTGCATGTCGTCGTTACCGGCCGCAACGCCAAGCCAGCGCTGATCGGGGCCGCCGATCTGGTCACCGAGATGGGCGTGACCAAGCATCATTTCTCGGCGGGCGTGAAAGCTCAGCAGGGGATCGAGTTCTGATTGTTCACCAACCGGAGGCTGTTCATTGGAGCAAGCAGTAATCGTCTATCTTCTTCTCAGCGACGGTCAGTTCGGAACGCCACAGGAACGAGAAACCATTATCGCTCTTGAGCAGAGACTGGAGCAAGCTGTCGGGAACGCATCCGCAGGCGAGTTTGATGGCGATGAATTTGGTGGGGGCAAATGTGTCCTCTACATGTATGGACCGGATGCCGAACGACTTTTTGCTGTCATCGAACCCGTGCTCAAATCTTCTCCTGCAGCTACCGGTGGCTATGCGATCAAAAGGTTCGGGAAGGCAGCAAATCCAAATGCAAAAGAGGCCCGTGTTAGCTGGTGAGGCAGTTCGCAACCGCTCCGGACGATCACACTACAAAAACAACCACCGAGACCAGCCCAAACAGGCCAATCAGCAGATAATCGGCGACTCGATAGAGGGTTAGCGCCCGCCTTATGTCGAGGCTGTCGGCTTCGCGCCGGCCGCCTTCGCCCATGAAAATGTCGTCCACCACCACGCCGCCATAGCTGCGTGGCCCGGCGAGCGCCAGGCCAAGCGCGCCGGCCATCGCTGCTTCCGGCCAGCCGGCATTGGGCGAGCGGTGTTTTTTCGCGTCGCGCCGTACCGCCTGCCAGGCATTGCTGGGGTCGGTGCCCTTAACCAGGAAAGCCGCCAGCACGATCAGCAGCGCCGTCAGCCGTGATGCCGGCAGGTTGATCCAATCGTCGAAGCGCGCCGCCGCCCAGCCGAAGGCCTCGTGGCGTGGGGTGCGGTGGCCGATCATCGAATCGGCGGTGTTGGCCGCCTTGTAGGCGGCGCCGCCGGCCAGCCCGCCGACGCCGATCCAGAAGGCTGGGGCGACGATGCCATCGGAAAAATTCTCCGCCAGGCTTTCGATCGCGGCACGGCAGACGCCGGCGCGATCCAGCGTTTCTGGATCACGGCCGACGATCCGCGAGACGGCGGCTCGGCCCATGTCGAGGCCTCCACTGTCGAGCGCGTCGGCGACGGCTTCGACATGTTCATAGAGGCTCTTCTGCGACAGAAGCGATGTCGCCAGAAGGACGGCAATGATCCACCCCAAGGGGACGAACCAGAGTAGAACAAGCTGCACGCAAAGACCTGTTAGCGCCGGCATCAGCACAATGACCAAAAGCGCCTGGACACCGCGTTGACGACGCAGCGCGTCGGGATCAGTGGCGCGGTTGAGGCTTAAGTCGAGAAAGGATATGAGCCTGCCGAACCACGTCACCGGATGGCCGATGGCGCGAAACAGCCAGTCGGGATAACCGAGGGCGAATTCGACAACCAATGACAGGAAAGCGATCAGGACTGACATGAGGCTTCTTGAAGGAGCGGTGGACCATGGTGGAAGTCTTGGCCGGGCAAGGGCGCTTTTCCCCAGTGCCGTGCTGCCTTTCGTCGACCTCTCGACCGGTATCAATCCGCACTCCTACCCGCTTTTCGACCTGCCCGCCACCTCCCTGTGGCGATTGCCGGAGGCCGCGCGTGGGCGCGAACTGATTGAGATCGCGGCCAAGACATATGGCGCGCCTTCCGCAGGAAACGTCGTGGCGGCGCCCGGTACGCAGATCCTGCTGCCGCGGGTGACTTCGCTGGTGAAGCCCGGCAAGGCATTGGTGCTGGGGCCGACCTATGCCGAACACGCCCGGGCGGCCGCGATTGCCGGGCACGAGGTGGTCGAGGTCCGTGACTTCGCGGCGCTGGCCGAAGCCGACCTCGCCATCATCGTCAATCCGAACAATCCGGATGGGCGCATCATCGAGCGTGACCGGCTGCTGGCGCTGGCTGCCGGACTTCGCGCCAAGGGCGGGCTGCTGGTCGTCGACGAGGCGTTCATGGATGTCGGTCCACGCGAACACAGTCTCGCCGCCTATGTCGGCCAGGGTGGCATCATCGTACTGCGTTCCTTCGGCAAGTTCTTTGGTCTGGCCGGTCTACGGCTTGGGTTCGCGCTTGCCGATGCGCCGACGGCTGAACGGCTGAACATGCAGTTCGGGCCGTGGGCCGTCGCCGGACCGGCACTGGAATACGGCATCCGCGCGCTCGCCGATCTCGACTGGCAGGATGCGATGCGGACGTCGCTGGCGGATGCCGCGGCGCGGCTCGATGCGCTGTTCGGTCGTTTCGGCATTCGCGTCGCGGGCGGCACCACATTGTTCCGCTATCTCAGCCTGCCCGATGCCGGCGGCCTGTTTTCCGCGCTTGGCGAGAGCGGCATCTTGCTCCGGCATTTCTCCGACCGGCCGCATGTCCTGCGCGCCGGTCTGCCGGGGAGTGAGGAGGAATGGCGCAGGCTTGAATCCGCTCTTGCGGACTGGGCGTCGCGGCGCGAGGATCGGTCGAAAGGTTCGAAACAATGATCCATGTCTGCTCGCTGGCGAAGATCGAGGAAACCGTGGCCAGGACCGGCGCCGACCGCATGCTGTCGCTGCTTGCGGCCGGCACCGAGGTGGTGCGTCCGGCTTCGATCCCCAGGGAAAACCACCTGCATCTGGTCATGCATGACATCGCGGTGGCGCAGGAGGGCATGACCATGCCGGGCGAGGAGCATGTGCGCAACCTGCTCGATTTCGCGCGCCGCTGGGACCGGGTGAAGCCCATGGTCGTGCATTGCTATGCCGGCATCAGCCGCTCGACCGCTTCGGCCTATATTATCGCCGCAGCTTTGGCGCCGAAACGCGACGAGGTGGAACTGGCGCAGACGTTGCGCGCGCTGTCGCCTTCGGCGACGCCCAATCCGCGGCTGATCGCGGCGGCGGACACGCTGCTCGACCGCAATGGCCGCATGATCGAGGCGATCGAGGCGATCGGGCGCGGCGCCGACGCCTTCGAAGGCACGCCCTTCGCCCTCAAGATCGACGGCTAGCTACTTCAGCCACTCGGCGAGCTTTGCCTTGCGCACGTCCCGCACCAGGCCGATGAAGCCGTCGGCCTGATATTCCGCGGTCAATCGGCCTTTCTCTGCCGTTGCAATGCTGGCATCACCGACCACGCCGTTCGGGTTGAGATCGCTGGCGATCCAGGCAAAGGCATGCGTGCCGGTCTGGCGCAGCAGCGCGAATTCCTTCTCGGCGTCCGCGACGTTGGAAACGAAATTGTCGGCCTTGCCCATGTCGACGAGATCCGGCCGGAAATGCAGCATCAGCGAAGTCTCGACGTCGCCGCCATGAATGCCGTGACGGTCCTCGAGCTCGGTGTACATGCCGGCCGGGCGGCCAAAGCGCTGCCAGCTGGTCTTCACCGCCAGCATCTTTTCGCGCACGCGCAGTTCGCGCGTGACGATGCCCATGATCTCTTCATTGCCGCCATGCGAATTGACGACGATGAGCTTGCGCACGCCGGCGCGCGCGATCGACAGGCCTAGCTCGGTCCACGCCTCGATCAGCGTCGTTGCCGGCAGGGTCAGTGTGCCCGGCGCGTGCAGATGCTCGTTCGACTTGCCCACCGCCTGGACCGGCAGGATGCGGATGTCGAGGTCCTCGGGCAGGCGTGAAATCACCGTGTCGAGCATGCCGTTCATGATCGAGGTGTCGGTCGAGACGGGCAGATGCGGCCCATGCTGCTCGATCGCCGCGACCGGCAGCACGGCTATCGTCGCCTCGGGATCCATCGAGGCATACTCGGTTGTCCGGTAGTCGCCCCACCAGACGCGTCTTTTTGCTACGGTCATGTCACGCCTCTTCAAATGAACAGGGCAGACCTAGCGCGGTGCGGCCGGCCTGTCGATCACCCGGCCGCGATGGCTTCGACCTCGACCTTGAATTCGGGCCGGGCAAAGCCGGAAACGATCATCAGCGTCGAGGCCGGCGCCGGGCTCGAAAACAGCCGGTCGCGAACCTCCATATAGGGCCGCAGATGCGCACGGTCGGTGACGTAGGCATTGATGCGCACGATGTCGCCAAGTCCCAGCCCGGCCTCGCCCAGGATCGCCGCGATGTTCCTGAAGCAGAGTTCTGCCTGCGCACCGGCGTCTTCCGGGATCTGGTCGTCCGCCGTGATGGCAACCTGGCCGGAGCACAGCACCAGCCTCTTGCCGGCCGGCACCTCGACGCCGTGGCTGTAACGGGCAAAGGGCGGCTTGATCGACTTCGGGGCGAGGAACTTGAACATGGCAATCTCCTGGATATCGCCAGCCTAAGGCCGGATGCCTTGCACCATCAAGATGGCAGTGCATGTCGCCGGTGCGATTGTGGACAGGCGTTCAAAAAATAGGCACGATGCCCTTCGGTGCAGCACGACCTTTCCGGCTTTCGCAGATGGCTGTGGTGCAGGCGGGCGGGTCCTGGCGAGCGACGCCGGTGGCATGTGTCTTGCTTCTTGAATCTTTGGTGTCAAGCACGGCGCGCAGCGCGCCGGTGCAAAATAAGGGCGGTGTCAATGTACGTGAAACAGAAGATTTCGGTCGCGGTGGTGGCGCTCCTTGCGGGCAGCACTCTGGGTGCGGCGGCGAATGAAAAAGTCACCTTCGGCACCAACTGGCTCGCCGAGCCGGAACATGGCGGCTATTACCAGGCCGTGGCGGATGGCACCTATGCCGCCTGTGGTCTCGACGTCACCATCATGCAGGGCGGCCCGCAGGTCAGCGGCCGGCCGATGCTCCTGGCCGGCAAGATCGATTTCTACATGGGCGGCAATTTGCTGTCGGCCTTCGATGCCGTCCAGCAGGGCATTCCGATGCGTGTCGTGGCCGCCGACTTCCAGAAGGATCCGCAGGTCATCATGTCCCACCCCGGTGAGGGGCTGGACAAATGGGAAGACCTGAAGAATGCCGACCAGTACATTCTGGGCGATGAAGGTGCGCAGACCTTCTTCCAGTGGATGGTCATCGAACTCGGCTTCGACGCGTCAAAGCGCGTGCCCTATACCTACAACACCGCTCCTTTCATCGCCAACAAGAAGTCGATCCAGCAGGGCTACGTCACTTCGGAGCCATTCGCGGTCAAGAAGGAAGGCGGCTTCGTGCCGAACCAGTTCCTGCTCGCCGACTACGGTTGGGACACCTATTCGACCACGATCGAGGTGATGCAGGACACGATCGACAAGAAACCCGAGGTGGTCCAGTGCTTCGTCGATGGCTCGGCCAAGGGCTGGTACAAGTACCTCTACGGCGACAACAAGGCCGCCAACGACATGATCAAGAAAGACAATCCTGACATGAGCGACGAGCAGATCGCCTTCTCGATCGAGCAGATGAAGAAGTTCGGCCTTGCCGATTCCGGCGACACAGAGAAACTCGGCATCGGCGCCATGACCGATGCGCGGATCAAGAGTTTCTACGACAAGATGGTCAAGGCCAAGGTCACGCCTGCAGGCATCGACATCACGAAGGCCTACACGCTGGCCTTCATCAACAAGGGTGTCGGGCTCGAGCTGAAGAAATAGGCCGGCCCGGCATGATGCGGGAACAGGTGGCGAAAACGCCCGCCTCGGACATGGCTCCGACCTTGCTGGCGCTGCGTGGCGTCGGCAAGGTCTTTTCCAATGGCGTGACGGCGCTCAGCGATGTCGACCTGACGATCCGGGAAGGGGATTTCCTCAGCTTGCTCGGGCCGTCGGGCTGCGGCAAGTCGACGGCGCTGCGGCTGATTGCCGGCCTGTCGACGCCGACATCGGGTGGGCTCGACTGGCGCGGCGGCGGTTCGCTCGACCGCGCCAATATCGGCTTTGTTTTCCAGGAGCCGACGCTGCTGCCCTGGGCCAGCGTCTTCGACAATGTCTGGCTGCCGCTCAGGCTGAAAGGCATTTCCCGCGCCAAGGCCGCCCCGGCGATCACGGAGATGCTGGCGCGGGTGCACCTGACCGGCTTCGAGGACGCCGTGCCGCGCGAGCTGTCCGGCGGCATGAAGATGCGTGTCTCGATCGCGCGGGCCATGGTGACCAAGCCGCGCGTGCTGTTGATGGACGAGCCGTTCGCGGCGCTCGACGAGATCACCCGCTTCAAGCTCAACAACGATCTGCTGGAACTGTGGCAGGATGAGCGCTTCACCGTCGTCTTCGTCACCCACAGTGTGTTCGAAAGCGTCTTTCTGTCCAACCGCGTCGTCGTCATGGCGGCGCGGCCGGGCAGGGTGTTCGACGAACTCGCCATCGAGGCCTCCTATCCGCGCGACGAGGCTTTCCGCACCTCGCCGGATTATGCGGCCCTCTGCCGGCAAGCCTCGGATGTGCTGGTCAATGCCATCAATTCAACAGCGGGCTCGCATCATGACGGTCATTGACGGCACGTTGAAACTCGACCCCGAGGAAGCGCGCCGCGTGCGCCAGGAACGGCTCGAGCGGATCGGCCGCTGGGTGCTGCCGCTGGCGATCATGATCCTGGCGATCTGGCTGTGGGACCGTATCTGCGTGTGGAACGGGATTCCGCAGTACATCCTGCCGCGACCCGGCGTCGTGCTGACAACGCTCTACAACGATGCCGGCCTGCTGTTTTCCGCACTGCTGGTCACCTTGCGCATCACCTTCCTCAGTCTGCTGCTCGCGGTTGTCGGCGGGGTCGGGCTGGCGGTCTTGTTCGCCCAGTCGAAGTGGGTGGAGATGTCGTTCTTCCCGTTCGCCATCGTGCTGCAGGTAACGCCGATCGTGGCGATCTTTCCGCTGATCAACATCTATGTCGACAATCAGACGACCAAGCTTCTGCTCTGCGCCTGGATCGTCGCCTTCTTCCCGATCCTGTCCAACACCACGCTTGGCCTCAACTCGGTCGACCGCAATCTGCGCGACCTATTCAAGCTCAACGGCGCGACGCGCTGGCAGCAGCTGCGCTATCTCAGGCTGCCGGCGGCGATGCCGTATTTTCTCGGTGGGCTGAAGATCGCCGGCGGCCTGTCGCTGATCGGCGCCGTGGTCGCCGAGTTCGTCGCCGGCACCACCGGTCAGTCCTCGGGGCTGGCGTCGCGCATCATCGAGGCCGGCTACCGGCTGAATGCGCCCAGGCTGTTCGCGGCGCTGTTTTTGATTTCGCTTACCGGCATCCTGATCTTCCTCGTGCTGTCGCTGATTTCGCATCTCATTCTGCGGCGCTGGCACGAGAGCGCGCTGAAGCAGGAGCGCTAGTGCCTTGATACCAACCTCCGGTCCTTACCACCTAACCAACATCCGGCTTCATGCGTCGCTGACGCCGGGTCGTGCTGCGACCTTCGACAGCGATGGTTTCGCCCTTGCCGACATCACCGTCGCCGACGGCAAGATTTCCAGCATCGCCACGCACGCCGCATCGAAGGTACCGGCCGGCGCCATAGACCTTGGCGGCCGTATCGTGCTGCCGTGTTTCGTCGACTGCCACACGCATATCGACAAGGGCCATATCTGGCCGCGAAAGCCCAATCCCGACGGTACGTTCATGGGCGCGCTGAATGCCACCGGCGCCGACCGCGTGGCGCGCTGGAGCGCCGAGGACGTCGCGCGCCGCATGGACTTCTCGCTGCGCTCGGCCTACGCGCATGGCACCAGGGCGCTCAGGACTCATATCGACAGCGTCGCGCCGCAGGAGGAAATCTCCTGGCCGGTGTTCGAGACGATGCGCGAGGCATGGCGCGGCCGCATCGAATTGCAGGGTGCCTGCCTGCTCGGCATCGAGGGCGTGCGCGACAAGAAATGGTTCGACAGGCTGGCCAAAAGGGTGGCCGCCGCCAAGGGTGTGCTCGGCGTCGTCACCTATATGGTGCCGGACCTGGAAGAACTGCTCGACCACGTCTTCGCGCAGGCCATCAAGCACGGACTCGACCTCGATTTTCACGCCGACGAGACCGACGATGTCGCCGCGATCTCGCTGAAGAAGATCGCCGAAGCAGCCCTGTGGAACGGATTCGAGGGAAAAATCCTCGTCGGCCATTGCTGCTCGCTGGCACGGCAGCCCGATCTCGAGGTGCTGGACACGCTGGACAAAGTGGCGAAAGCCAGGCTGGCAATCGTATCGCTGCCGATGTGCAATCTCTATTTGCAGGACCGTCGCGCTGACCAAACCACTCCGCGCTGGCGTGGCGTGACGCTGCTGCACGAGATGAAGGCGAGGGGCATTCCAGTGGCCGTCGCTTCCGACAACACGCGCGACCCGTTCTACGCCTATGGCGATCTCGACATGCTGGAGGTCTACCGCATGGCGACACGCATCCTGCATTTCGACCATCCGGTCGCCGACTGGCCGCAGACGGTCACCGCGACGCCGGCCAAGGTGATGCGGCTCGATGGCTTCGGCACGCTTGCCGCCGGCGGCGATGCCGACTTCGTGCTGTTCAAAGGTCGAAGCTGGACGGAATTGCTGTCACGGCCCGAATCGGATCGCATCGTTGTGCGCGCCGGACGCGCGATCGACCGGCAATTGCCCGACTATGCCGAACTCGACGAGCTGATGGTGGAATGATGGATGTTTCGGCGCTCAAAAGCGATCTGGACGGGATAAAACTCGACGACAATCCGGCCATCGTGCAGCAGAAGAGCCGCGACTTCTACTGGTACAGCCCGGTGCTGAAACAGCAGCTCGACCATGTCACCGGTGACCTCATCGTGACGCCGAAGACCGAAGCCGAACTGATCCGCGTGCTTACCGCCTGTCATCGCCATGGCGTGCCGGTGACGCCGCGCGGCAGCGGCACCGGCAATTACGGCCAGGCGATGCCGCTGTCGGGCGGGGTGGTGCTGAACCTTGCCGAGATGAACGAGATCAAGTCAATCGCCCCGGGCCGCGTGGTGACTGGTCCGGGCGCGGTGCTGGCCGACATCGACAAGGCGACACGGGCGCATTCCGGACAGGAACTGCGGCTGTCGCCCTCAACCTACAACACCGCCTCGATCGGCGGCTTCATCGCCGGCGGCTCCGGCGGCGTCGGCTCGATCAATTTCGGCGGATTGCGTGATTTCGGCAATGTGCTGCGGCTGCGCGTGGTGACGATGGAGGCCGAGCCGAGGGTGCTCGAACTCACCGGCGAAGACCTGCACAAGGTGACCCATGCCTATGGCACCAATGGCATTATCTCGGAAGTCGAGATGCCGCTGACGGCAGCCTATGAGTGGATCGACGTCATCGTCGGCTTCGACGCCTTCATGGATGCGGCCCGCTATGGTAACGCGCTGGCCTGCCAGGACGGCATCCTGACCAAGCTGATCACGCCGATCGCAGCGCCCGTGCCGCAGCTCTATTTCAAGCGGCACCAGAAATTCTTCAGGGAAGGGCAAAGCATATGCGTCGTCATGGTGGCGCAGCATGGGCTGGACGCGTTCCTTGCCTTTACGCGACGCGCCGGGGGCGAAGTGATCTTCAACGCCGCTCTTGCTGCGCCGGAAGAGAAAAAGGGCCTGCCGCCGGCCTATGAACTGGCCTGGAACCACACCACGCTCAGGGCGCTGCGGGTCGATCCCGCCATCACCTACCTGCAGTCGCTCTATCCCTTTCCCAACCAGCTGGCGCTGGTCGAGAAAATGGATGCGATGTTTCCCGGCGAAGTGTTTTCTCATCTCGAATTCGTGCGGCTGGACGGCAATATCACCTGCTTCGGCCTGCCGCTGGTCAAGTTCACCACCGAGGCGCGGCTCGACGAGATCATCCGCCTGCATGAGGAAAATGGCTGCCCGATCTTCAACCCACACCGCTACACGCTGGAAGAGGGCGGCATGAAGCAGACCGACGCGGTGCAACTCGCCTTCAAGCGCGAGACCGACCCGCAAGGCCTGCTCAACCCCGGCAAGATGATCGCCTGGGAAAACCCGGACTACGATTATCGTTCCGGCCGGACCTTTCTGTTCAAGGGGCTGCAGAGGGCAAGCTGATCCATGAAGCGTTGGCGCCAAGCCACCCCCCTCTGGCCTGCCGGCCATCTCCCCCTCAAGGGGGGAGATTGGATGTCGCTTGGGCTTTCGCCAATTACCAACGCCGAAACAGATTGGGGACGTCGAACCTGCCAATCTCCCCCCTTGAGGGGGAGATGCCCGGCAGGGCAGAGGGGGGCGCCTCGCGCTGACTTGCGGGATGTCCTTCCATGAACATCCTCGTCCTCTACGCCCATCCGGTCGAGACCAGCTTCAATGCCGGCCTGCACCGGATGATCGTCGAGCGGCTGACGGCGGCGGGTCATACGGTCGACGATTGCGATCTCTACGCCGAGGATTTCGACCCACGGCTGACGCGCAGGGAGAGGCTGGATTATCACGATCAACGCGGCCCCGGAGATCCTGCGGCGCCTTATGTCGAGCGCCTGCTGCACGCCGATGCGCTGGTGCTTTCCTATCCGGTCTGGAATTACGGCTTTCCCGCGGTCCTGAAAGGCTTCTTCGATCGCGTCTTCCTGCCGGGCGTGTCGTTCAGGCTGGTCGACGGCAAGGTGCAGCCGTCGTTGCACAACATAAAAAAAGTCGCGGCGGTCACCACCTATGGCGGCAGCCGGTTCCGCGCCATGCTCATGGGCGACCCGCCGCGCAAGCTGATCAAGCGCATGCTGCGCGCCACGGTAAAGCCGGGCGCACCGGTAACTTACCTCGCGCATTACGCGATGAACCTGTCGACCGATGAAACCCGGAAGACCTTCACGGCGAAGGTCGCGGCCAGAATGGATGCATTCTGATGCGTGCGCTTGTCGTTTATTGCCATCCGGTGCCGGAGAGCTTTTGCGCCGCGATCCGCGACACCGCCCTGGATGTGCTGACGCGACGAGGCTGGGACGTGCGGCTGCTTGATCTCTATGCCGAAAAATTCAACCCGGTGATGAGCTGCGAGGAGCGGCGCAGCTATAACAATCAGGCGCCGCAGGATCCGGCGCTGAAGCCGCATTTCGAACTGCTCAACTGGGCCGAGGCGATCCTGTTCGTCTATCCGACCTGGTGGTATGGGCTGCCGGCGATGCTGAAAGGCTGGCTCGACCGGGTGTGGGCGACCGACATCGCCTTCAAGCTCCCAGTGGGCAAGGGCGGGATCAGGTCGCTGATGACGCATGTCACCAAGGTCGGCGTCATCACCACCTGTGGTGCGCCGACCTGGTGGAGCGTCGTCGTCGGCCAACCCGGCCGCAAAACCTTGCTGCGCGGCATGCGGGCGCTGTGCGCCAGACGCTGCAAGACTTTCTTCCTGGCGCATTATTTGATGGACGCTTCGACGCCGGCGACGAGGGCGGCGTTCCTGGTGAAGGTGCGGGCGAAGCTGGAGCGGTTTTGAGCGGCGAAATTAGCGTCCTTCTCCCCGTTCTACGGGGAGAAGATGCCGGCAGGCAGATGAGGGGCAGCGCGAACTTTTCCGGATCCGGCGCCGCCCCTCATCCGGGCCTTCGGGCCACCTTCTCCCCGTAGAACGGGGAGAAGGGTAAAAGGCGCTACATCTTCGTCCGTTCCGCCTTTGGATCATACATCGGCTTCAGCGACGCCTCGGCCGCAAACCGTTCGCCGGCGATTTCGATTTCGTAGGTCGAGGCGAGCACATCCGCCTCGCTCTCGCCCTGGCAAGGCACATAGCCCAGCCCGATCGCCCCGCCGAGATGGTGACCATAGTTGCCCGAAGTGATCGGACCGACGATCTTGCCATCGCGCAGGATCGCCTCATTGTGGAAGAGCAACGGCTGCGAGTCCTTGAGGCGGAACTGGACGAGACGGCGGTTCACTCCGGCCTCTTTCTTCCGCAGCACGGCATCGCGGCCGATGAAATCGCCCTTGGCCGTCTTCACCGCGAAGCCGAGGCCCGCTTCCAGCACGTTGTCTTCATCGGTGATGTCATGGCCGAAATGGCGGAAAGCCTTTTCGATGCGGCAGGAATCCAGCGTGTGCAGGCCACAGAGCCTCAAGCCTACATCCGCGCCGGCCTCGTCGATGGCCTCGAAGACGTGCGCCGCCTGGTCGGTCGAGACATAAAGCTCCCAGCCGAGTTCGCCGACATAGGTGACGCGGTGCGCCCGAGCGAGGCCCATGCCAATCTCGATCTCCTGGAAGGTGCCGAACGGATTGTTCTCGTTGGAGAAGTCGTTCGGGCTGACCTTCTGGATCAGTTTTCGCGCATCCGGCCCCATCAGGCAGAGCACGCTTTCGGCCGCGGTTACGTCCGTGATGACGACGAACTGCTCGCTGATATGCCGGCGCAGCCAGGCGAGGTCGCGTTGCAGCGTGGCGCCCGGCACGACGAGGAAATAGGCCGTATCCGAAAGCCGCGACACGGTGAGGTCGCTCTCTATGCCGCCGCGCTGGTTGAGCATCTGGGTGTAGACGATCTTGCCCGGCGCCACATCCATGTCGTTGGCGCACAATCTTTGCAGGAAGGCGCAGGCGTCGCGGCCCTCGACGCGGATCTTGCCGAACGAAGTCATGTCGAACAGGCCGACCTTGTTGCGGACGGCCAGATGTTCTTCACGCTGGTTGTAGAACCAGTTCTGCCGCTTCCAGGAATAGCGATATTCGCGCTCCTGGCCTTCGCGCGCGAACCAGTTGGCGCGCTCCCAGCCGGCGACTTCGCCGAACACGGCGCCGCGCGCCTTCAGATGCTCATGCAGGGGCGAGCGGCGCACGCCACGCGACGTCGCCATCTGGCGATAGGGAAAGTGGTCGGCATAGAGCAGGCCGAGCGTTTCGGAAACGCGCTCCTTGAGATAGCGGCGGTTCTTCTGGAACGGCTGGGTGCGGCGGATGTCCACTTCCCAGAGGTCGAACGGCGCTTCGCCATCGTTGATCCACTGCGCCAGCGCCATGCCGGCGCCGCCGGACGAGACGATGCCGATCGAATTGTAGCCGGTAGCCATCCAGTAACCACGCAGCTCCGGCGCCTCGCCAAGATAGTAGCGGTCGTCGGGGGTGAAACTTTCCGGGCCGTTGAAGAAGGTGTGGATGCCGGCGGTGGCCAGCATCGGCATCCGATTGACGCCCATTTCGAGGATCGGTTCGAAATGGTCCATGTCCTCGGGCAACTGGTCGAAGCAGAAATCCTCGCGGATGCCGTCCATGCCCCATGGCTTTGCCACCGGTTCGAAGGCGCCGAGCATCATCTTGCCGGCGTCTTCCTTGTAGTAGGCGCACTCGTCCGGCACGCGCAGCACCGGCAGGCGGCCGAGGCCGGGGATCGGCTCGGTGACGAGATAGAAGTGCTCGCAGGCGTGCAGCGGGATGTTAACGCCATTTTGTGCGCCGAGGTCGCGCGCCCACATGCCGGCGCAGTTGACCACGATGTCGGCCTCGATCGTGCCTTGCTCTTCGCCTTGCGCCCAGGACACGCCGGAGACGCGGCCATTTTTCGTATGGACCTTGGTGACCTTCACATTCTCGGCGATGGTGGCGCCGCGCTGACGCGCACCCTTGGCCAGCGCCATGGCGATGTTGGCCGGGTCGCACTGGCCGTCGAGCGGCAGATGCACGGCGCCGATCACGTCGGAGACGTTGACGTGCGGGTACATCTCCTTGACTTCGTTGGGAGAAATCTCACGCACGTCGACGTCGAAGGCGCGGGCCAGCGACGCCTGCCGGTAGATCTCGTGCTTGCGCTCCTCGGTCAACGCCACGGTGATCGAGCCGACCTGGCGCATGCCGGTGCCGACCTCGGTCTCGGCTTCCAGCTTGACGTAGAGATCGGCCGAGTATTTCGCCAGCCTTGTCATGTTCTGCGAACCGCGCAACTGTCCGATCAGCCCGGCGGCGTGCCACGTCGTGCCCGAGGTCAGCTGTTTGCGCTCCAAAAGCACGATGTCGGTCCAGCCGAGCTTGGCCAGGTGGTAGGCGACCGAGCAGCCGGAGACGCCGCCGCCAATGATGACGGCCCGCGCTTTGGTGGGAATGGTCCTGGCGGTCATGCGGCCTCGCGGCGATAGCTGGAAACAAAACGGCGCAGCCGGGCGGCTGCTTCGCGCAGTACCGGCTCGGGCTGGCACAGGCTGATGCGGATATGGCCGGCCGCGGCTTCGCCGAAACTCGAGCCCGGCATGACGCCGACCTTCTCCTTGTCGAGGAAGGCGAAGGCGAATTTCTCGTCATCGGGTTCGACATCCGATATGTCGAGCATGACATACATGCCGCCTTCGGAACCGCGCACGGTGACATCGTTCATGCCGCGTACCGCATCGAGCAGGACGGTGCGGCGTGCGGCGTAGCGTTCGGCGATGTCCTTGACGCCATAGTTTTGCTCCAGCGCCTCGGTGCAAGCGATCGAAATGAAGGCCGGCAGGCCGTAGGTCGTCACCAGGTTGAGGTTGATCAGCAGTTTGATCATTTTCTCCGGACCGGTCAGCCAGCCCATGCGCCAGCCGGTCATGCCGTGGCTCTTGGACATGGAATTGATGACCAGCGTGCGCTCGGCCATGCCTGGCAGCGAGCGCGGCGAGATGTGCTCGCCGCCGCCCAGCGTCCAGTAGACCTCGTCCGACAGCAGCCACAGGTCATGCTCGCGGCAAACCTCGGCCAGCTGTTCCAGCCGCTCGCGCGAATAGACCGCACCGGTCGGGTTGTTCGGCGTGTTGATCAAGATGGCGCGCGTGTTGGGCCTGAGTGCCGCGCGGATCATGTCGGCGCGGGGTTGGAACCCATCCTCGGCGGGTGTCTCGACCACGGTGAAACTGGCACCCGCCGCGCTGAAGGTGTTGGGATAGGTGGCATAGTAGGGTGCGACGACGATGGCGTGGTCGCCCGGGTCGAGAACGGCCTGCACGGCCGCGTAAAGTGCGGCTTGGCCGCCCGGCGTGGCGATGACCTCTTCCGGCATCGTCTCGACGCCGGTGCAGGCGCTGGAGGCCGCCGCCATCGCCTTGCGCAGGCGCGGCAGGCCGGGGAGCGGCGTGTAGTGATGATTGCTGCCGCGAACCGCGGCAACGCAGGCTTCGATCGTTTCCGACGGCGTGTCGAAATCATGGTCGCCGACCGACAGCATGATGATGTCCTCGCCGGCTTCCTTGCGGTTCCAGGCGGCGAAGTGAACCTCCCAGCCGTCCTTGCCCGATGGCACGATGCCGGTAATGCGCGATGATGGCTTAGGCATGTGAGACTCCCGAGATCGCGTAGCCGTCCTGTTGCAGTCGGTCGCGCAAGGCGGCGATATGGGCAGGACCGACCTCGCAGCAACCGCCGACGATGTCCGCACCCGCTTCCACCCAGCCGACAGCCTGGTCGGCGTACGCATCCGGACCGAGGTCGTGGCGGGCATGCAGTACATCCACCGTGCCGCCATGCTTGAGCGCTTCGGTGGAGGTGAAGCCATTGGCATAGGCGCCGACCGTGCCGCCCAACTCGATCAGTTCCGGCAAGGCCGCCGCGATCGCTTCCGGGCGGCAGCAGTTGAGCAGCCGCGCCGCGACCGGCAGATCTCCGAGCGCCTCCGCCGCCGAAGCAATCGTCTCGCCACTGCGCAAGCGCGGCGTGCCGTGATCTGCCAGCGTCCATGACACCCAGACAGGCTTGCCGCTTTCCGATGCGGCGGTGGCCGCAGCGCGTGCCTCTTCGGCCGACGCCATGGTCTCGCACAGGAACAGGTCGACGTCATCAGCCTGCTCGGCGACGATACGACGGTAGATGTCGAGCGTGTCTTGGAATGAAATGGTCAGCGCCGGCGCGTAGCTGCCGAAAAGCGGTGACAGGCAGCCGGCGATCGCCGCGTCGCCGGCTTCGTCGCGCGCTTGCCTGGCGAGGTCGATGCCACGCTTCTGCAATGGCTTGAACAGGTCTTCTGCACCTTCGCGCGCCAGCCGTTCGGGCGTCGCCGAATAGGTGTTTATGGTGATGACGCTGGCGCCGGCGCGAATGAATTCGGCGTGCAAGCCGCGCACGAGGTCGGGTTCGTCGATCAGCACCCTGGCCGACCACAGCGGCGTCGGCTCGGACTTGCTGCGCCGCACCAACTCCTGGCCCATGCCACCGTCGGTGAGAATGACAGGCTTCATGCGCGCAGCCTTTCGTTCCTGGGGTCCCACAAGGGCTCGTCCGGCTGCACGACTGCCTTGAAGCGGTCGCCGAAGATATCGACCTCGACAGAGGTACCGGGTTCGGTCAGATCAGCGCGCAGCATGCCGAGCGCGATCGACTTGTCGATGCGATGGCCCCAGCCCCCCGAGGTCGTCTCGCCGACGATCTGGCCGTCATGCCAGAGCGTCGACATGTAGGGCGCGTCGCAGTCGCCGGGATTTTCGACCACCAGCGTGACGAAACGCTTCTTCACGCCTTGTTGTTTCTCGTTCTGCAGCGCCGCCTTGCCGCGGAAGTCCGGCTTTTCCCATTTGACGAAACGCTCGAGCCCGCCCTGCAGAATCGAGTAGTCGGTCGACAGGTCGCCCTTCCAGGTGCGGTAGCCCTTTTCCAGACGCAGCGAATCCAGCGCGTACATGCCGAATGGCTTCAGCCCATGATTTTGCCCGGCGGCGCAGATCGCGTCGAAGATTGCCGCGGTGTCGTCGACCCTGGTGTGGATCTCCCATCCGAGCTCGCCGGCAAAGGAGACGCGGACCAGCTTGGCCCAGCGACCGGCGATCCTGGTCTCCTGATGCGTCAGCCATGGCAAGGTCAGGTCGGCCTCACAGACATCGGCAAGGATTTTTCGCGAATTCGGACCGGCCAGGATCTGCGTGGAGAATTCCTCTGTCCGGTCGATCAGCTTGAACTCTGCATTGCCGGGCATGTGCGACTTCAGCCATTCGAAGTCATGCCACTGCGCCACCGCCGCGGTGATCAGCGTCATGGACTCTTCGCCATGGCGCACCACCGACATTTCGGTGACGATGCGACCCTTGTCGTCGGAGAAATAGACGAGGCCGATGCGGCCCGGCTTCGGCACCAGGCCGGTCACTTGCCGGCTCAACCATTCGGCGGCACCTGGACCCTCGAGGTTGAAGCGCGAGAAGCCGGGCAGGTCGAGGATGCCGGCGGCGTCGCGGACCGCCAGGCACTCTTCGCGGACGCGTTGCTGCCAGGGCCCTTCGCGGCGGAAGGTCAGCGTCGCTTCCTCGGAGACGTCGTCGCCGTCCTGCGCGTACCAGGTGGCGCGTTCCCAGCCATTATAGGCATCGAAGCGGGCGCCGAACGCCTTGATGCGATCGTGGATCGGCGACAGTTTCCTGTCACGTCCTTCCGGCCAGGCGTGACGCGGGAATTGGATGGCGTATTCATTGCCATAGATTTCCATGCCCTTGGCCACGCAATAATCCGGTGCTGAGGCGAAAGAGGTAAAGCGGCGCGGATCGCACGACCACATGTCCCATTCAGTCTGGCCTTGCGTCACCCATTCGGCCAGCACCTTGCCGGCGCCGCCGCCCTGGGCGATGCCGAAGGTGAAGACGCAAGCCTCGAAAGCATTGGGAACGCCCGGCATCGGCCCGATCAGCGGATTGCCGTCCGGCGCATAAGGGATCGGGCCGTTGATGACCTTGGACAGGCCGGCGGTGCCGAGGATCGGCACGCGGGCGACCGCATCGGCCAGGTAATGTTCCAGCCGGTCGAGATCGTCGGGGAAGAGCTGGAAGGAAAAGTCGTCCGGCATGGGATCGTCGTGGGTGGCCCAATGCGCGCGGCAATTGCGCTCATAGGGGCCAAGATTCATGCCGGCCTTTTCCTGGCGCAAATAGTATGAGGTGTCGACGTCGCGCAGCAGCGGCAGTTTCTTGCCCTGTTCCTTCGACCATGCGGCGAGTTCGGGGATCTCCTCGAACAATATGTATTGATGGCTCATCACCATCATCGGCACTTCGCGCCCGAACATCCTGCCGACTTCGGCGGCACGATAGCCGGCCGCATTGACGACGATCTCGCAGCGGATCTCGCCTTGCGCCGTAACGACCACCCACTCGTCCTTCTCACGGCGCACGCCGGTGACGGGGCAGAAGCGGATGATTTTCGCGCCCATGTCGCGCGCGCCCTTGGCCAGCGCCTGCGTCAACTGCGCCGGGTCGATGTCGCCGTCGCTCGGATCGTAGAGCGCGCCCTTCAACTCATGCGTTTCAAGGAAGGGGTAGCGGCGCTTGATCTCGTCGAGCCCGACCACGTCTATGTCCATGCCCTGGTAGCGGCCCATGCCCTTGGCGCGCTGGAATTCCTGCATGCGCTCGTTTGTGTGGGCGAGCCTGAGCGAACCGGTGACATGGTAGTTCATGGGATAGTCGACCGCGTCGGCGAGGCCACGATAGAGCTCGGTCGAATAGCGCTGCATGTTCATCAGCGACCAGGAGGAGGAGAAGGTCGGCACATTGCCGGCGGCATGCCAAGTCGAGCCCGAGGTCAGCTCGTTCTTTTCCAGAAGAACGCAGTCGGTCCAGCCGGCCTTGGCCAGATGATAGAGCGAAGAGGTGCCGACAACGCCACCTCCGATGATCACCACGCGCGCCGTGCTCGGCAAACCCGCCATGTTCTTCTCCCAATCTTCGAGCGCGTCGCGCTTCTATCTTTGTTTGATGCACGTCCTTTTCCCAAAACCGCTGCACGGTTTTAGGTGCCATGCATTCAATAGACGGGTGGCGAAACCACCCAGATTACGATCGCCGGCTCGCTACCCGGGTTGCGCCAGCGGTAAGGCTTGCCTTCGAAGCGGAAGGAGTCGCCTTCGCCGAGCCGGTGCCAGACCCCGGCTATTTCGATGTCGAACTGCCCGGACACGATGTATCCAGCCTCCTCGGTCGGCCGGCGGGCCTCGTTCTTCAACTCCGCGCCAGGCGCGAAGACTGAGCGCACCATCTCGAAGCTACCACCGAGGTCCGGTGACAGAAGCTCCTCCACAAGGCCGGATTCGCTGGTGCCAAGGGTGCGGCGCTTGCCGGCGCGCACCACCACGCCGCGCTCGCTTTCCACGGGCACGTCATGGCTGAAGAACAGGCTGATCGGCACGCCGAACAAATCGGCGAAAGCCCTGAGGTCGCTGAGCGACGGCGTCGACAGTCCGCGCTCGACCTGGCTGACCCAGCCGACCGAACGGCCGAGTTGCAGCGCGATCTCGGCAAGCGTCAGCCCTCGCACCCGGCGCAAGGCCCTGATATCGCCGGCCAGGACTCGCTCGTCAGGTCCCTGTAATGTTCGTGCGGTAGGGGAGACCAAATCGCTCACTTCATGAAAAATTCCAGTCGAATTTCATGAGAAATGAAGCTCATGAAAAAATCAAGTAGATTTTCACCAATGCTCAAGATTTGCTTGCAGGATTTTGACGGTTCATGCAAAGGCTCCGCCGCGAGCGGCGAGTGGGGACGTCCGATCGAGAACATGGCTAAGGGACGGCCCATGCTGGAAAAGAAGGCTCGAATCGCGGTTGATGCCGAGATCGTCGACGATGCGATCATGTCGCGCCGTTCGGTGCGCGCATTTCTGCCCGACATGATCGACGACGAGACGATCCGTGACATACTGGCTGTCGCGGCGCGCGCTCCCTCCGGCACCAACATGCAGCCCTGGCGGGTCTACGTCACCAAGGGCGGGACCAAGCAGCGGATAACGGATGCCATCATGAATTCCGGCATCCGCGCGGAAAAAGCCGACTGGGACGAATATCGCTATTATCCGACCCAGTTCTTCGAACCGTATCTCACCCGCCGCCGTGCCAACGGGTTCGGCCTCTACGGCGCGCTCGGCATAGGCCGCCGGGAAGTCGACAAGATGCGTGCCCAGCATGACCGCAACTTCGTCTTCTTCGACGCGCCGGTCGGCATGATCTTCACCATCGACCGCCGGCTCAACCAGGGTTCGTGGATCGACTACGGCATGTTCCTGCAAAACATCATGGTCGCGGCGCGGGGCAGGGGTCTGCATACCTGTCCGCAGGCGGCCTTCGCACCCTACCACCGGCAGATCCGGCCGGTGCTCGACATTCCCGACGAGGAGATCGTCGTCTGCGGCATGGCGCTCGGCTATGAAGACATTTCCAAGCCTGAGAACGCCTTCCGCACCGATCGTGAGCCGCTCGAGGAATGGGTGACGTTCAGCGAGTAGGTTTCGCCCGCCGCAGGCCCGCTATTCCGTATTCATGTGCGCGCCGTGACCGCTGACATGGGCGCCGTCCTGTGGCGTCAGCTTGAGATAGGCGAGCAGGGCGCAGAGCGTGATGACGCCTTCGATCACGAACAGGATCCGGAAGTCGCTGGCGACGGCCGGCCCGCCGCCGGCGAGAAACGACAGCATCGCAGCCGCCAGGCCGACGCTGATCGCGACCGCCAGCTGCCACAGGATGTAGTAGAGCGCACTGAAGCGGGCGAGCTGTTCGGGCGCGATGTCGGAATAGGCGAGGTTGCCGGTCGAAGCCCATTGCACCGAGCGAAAGACGCCAAAGACGAAGATGTAGGTGAGCGTGACCCAGACCGGCGTCGTTGCTTGCATCAAGGCGAAGCCAGCGACCATGCCGGCAACAACGGGCGTGTTGAAGACCAGCACGCGGCGAAAACCGAAGCGGTTGAGAAGGCATGGCATGAAGACACGCATACCCACCGAGCCGACCGCTGCCACGAAGGTCAGCGATCCCGCCTGCACCGCGCTCATGCCGAAGCCGAGCTGGAACATCAGTGGCAGCAGGAAGACGACGGAGCTGAGACCGATCGTATCCGGCCCGCCGCCGGTAAGGAAGGAGATGCGGAAGGTGCGGATGCGCAGGAGCTTGAGATCGAGCAGGGGATTGCGCACACGCAGACAGTAGAAGGAGGCGGACGCAAGGATGATGAGCGCCAGCACGAGCTCGGCGGCGATCATGCTGCCGGCCGCGTCTTTCGCCGCGAGCGAGTCCATGCCGAAGACCAGCAGGACCATGCCGCTGCCGACCAGCAAAAAGCCTGGAAAATCGAACCGCGTGCGCAACGGCTTGGTCATTGTCGGGAACAGTGAGGCGGCAAGGATTGCCGCCACGAGCGCGAACGGCACGTTGATGAAGAAGATCCAGCGCCAGGAGATGTAGGTGGTCAGCGCGCCGCCGACGAGCGGACCGACCAGCGGCCCGGACTGGCCGGCCAGCGAGATATACATGTTGATCTTCAAGGTCCGGCTACGAGGGAAGGTCGACAGGATGACGACTTGGCCGAGCGTGCCCATCAGCGCACCGCCGAAGCCCTGCAGCGCGCGGGCGCCGACGAGTGTCCAGATGTCGTTCGACAGCCCGCACAGGGCCGATGAAGCGGCAAACACCAGCAAGGCGAAGCAATAGACGTTGCGCAGGCCGAAACGATCGGCGGCCCAGCCGCCAAGCGGCATCGAGATGATCAGGCTCGCGACGTAGACGGTGATCAGCAGGCCGAGCTGGCTTGGCGGACGGCCAAGGCTTTCACTGATGCCCGGCAGCGCCGTCACCACGACATTCTGGTCGAGGCTGGTCATGAACACGCCGCAGGCGACCGTCAGCGGCAGTAGGAGCATCGCTCTTGCCGGCACATCGGCGCGATCGGTGGCGCCGGCTGATAGTTCAGCGGTCATAGGGATGTTCGAACCAAATATGCCGACTCTGAGACGGGACTTTCATCCCTTGGACCGGTTGGGCGGCCACGTTTTCCATCATGGGCGCCAAAGGCGGGATTCTCTAGCGGCAGAACCGGCCGGCATTGAGGCCAGAGGCAGCGGCTCTAAGGGCAGGCCGCCTACTGCACCTCGTAGCCGACTTCCTCGCTGGCGTGGCAAAGCGCCTTCCAGAACGAGCGGGCGAAGGAGCGGAAGACATAGATGTCGAATTGGTCGGTGCCGGTGCGCTGGATCTGGGCGAAGACATCGTGGTGCGTTGTCGAGCGGCCGGCGCCGACCGGAAAGGCGGGCAGGGCGAAGTCGATGGCGAAGAATTTCGACAGCACCCATTCGGCTTTCGGCCCGGCGATGCGGATGGCGGTGCGGCCATGCGACAGATCTGTCACCGTGCCGATGGCCGGCGTCACCGGCTCGGCGAAGGCCGCAGCCAGTCCTTCGGCCTCATCTGCTACCGTGAACTTTCCCGGTGCGAAGCCGAACACCGATTTCACGCCGTCGCTCGAGCCGCCGCCGGCGCCGTCGGGCAGCGCAAGCCCGGTGACAGCGTGGATGGCCGCGATCAGTTTCTTCTCCTCGCCAGGCCATGCCGCGAGTTGCACGATCGAGCCCGGCCTGGTTTCGGTGAGCAGGATCTCGACGCCATGCTCGAAATTGCCGTGTGAGCCGACATGGAATTCCGGCTCGAGAGGCGATTGACGCTCAGCCATGCATGCGGGTCCCTTCCGGATCGTAGAAGTGGTTGGAGACGATCTCCACGGGCCCGAAGCGGTTGCGTAAGGGATCGGAGACATGGGCACGCGTGCCGTGCCTGGCCTTGCCGCCCTTGACCAGTGCCAGCGCGATATGCTTGCCGAGCGCCGGCGAATAGCAGCAGGCGGTGATGTGCCCGATCGAGCCGTGCGGATTGGCTTCGTCGACTTCCTCGACAATGTGTGCGCCGCCATTGAGCGGCCGGTTGTCGAGCGCGATCAGGCCGACCAATTCCAGCCGCTCGGACGCGACGAGGCCTTCCCGGTCCATCATCGCCGAGCCGATGAACGGCTTCTTCTTCGACAGCATCCAGTCGAGATGCAGGTCGCGCGCCGTGGTGCGGCCGTCGATCTCGGCGCCGGTGACATGGCCCTTCTCGATGCGCATCGTGCCCAGCGCCTCGAGTCCGTAGGTGACCAGCCCGAACGGCTTGCCGGCCTCGACCAACGCTTCCCAGACATTGGTGCCGTACCCGGCGCCACAATAGACCTCGAAGGCCATTTCACCGGAGAAGGATAACCGGCAAATCATCACCGGCACGCCTGAGATCTCGCCATGCACGATGCCCATGAAGGGCAGCGTCGCATTGTCGACAGCAGTGCCGGTGACACAGGCTGCGAGAATCTCCCTCGCTTTCGGGCCGCCGATCGCGGCTCCCGCCCATTCGTCGGTCACCGAGGTGACGTGGACCTTGAGTTCCGGCCAGATCACGTCGAGGAAATATTCCAGATGCTGCATCACCTTGCCGGCATTGGCCGTGGTGGTGGTCATCAGGAAATCCTGTTCGCCGAGCCGCCAGGTGGTGCCGTCGTCGAAGGCGAAGCCGTCCTCGCGCAGCATCAGCCCATAGCGTGCCTTGCCGACGGCGAGCGTCGAGAACATGTTGGTGTAGACACGGTCGAGGAACGCGGCGGCGTCGGGGCCTTGCACGGCGATCTTGCCCAGCGTCGAGACATCGACGATGCCCGCACTTTCGCGCGTCGCCTTGGCTTCGCGCACATAGGCCTGTTCGACGGTTTCGCCCGCGTGGCCGTAGATCATCGGCCGGTACCAGAGGCCGGCCGAATACATGGTCGCGCCATTGTCGACATGCCAGTCATACATCGGCGTCAGCCGTTCGGGCTTGAGGTCGCCGAAACGTTCGGCTGCCAGCGAGCCGATCGACACCGGCGCGAAGGGCGGTCGGAAGCGCGTCGTGCCGACTTCCGGGATCGGCCTGCCGAGCGCTTCCGCCATGATGGCGAGGCCGGGAACGTTGGAGCTCTTGCCTTGGTCGGTGGCCATGCCGAGCGTGGTGTAGCGCTTCAGGTGCTCGACAGAGACGAAGCCTTCGCGATGCGCCAGGCGGACATCCTCCGCCGTGACGTCGTGCTGGAAATCGACAAAGCTCTTGCCGCTGCCCTTGATCTCGAACACGGGCGCGGGACAGGGGTCACAAGGCAAGGATTCGATGTCCGGGTACGCCATTGGCGCAACTGTCGCCCCGACCGCGGTGAGACCTGCGTTGCGGCCGTCCAATATTGCTTCAAGGGTCATGAAATGGCCGTTGAAGGCGCCGGCGCCTACCCATTTCTGCGTCGGCATCGGCGGTAGGAAGGCTTGCAGCGCCTCATTCCATTCCGCCCTGGCGCCGGCCTGGCTGGCCAGATGGATGGTCGGCGACCAGCCGCCCGACATCAGCAGGCAATCGGCATGGACGCTGCGTGCATCGCCGCTCAGCGCACCGGCGACCATGTCGAACCGCTGAACCTTGAGGCCGGACAAGGCCTTGCTGCCTTCCGTGGCGACAACCGCATGGCCGGAAAGCAATTCCGCCTCGGCTTCGCCGGCCAGGGCGCTCATCTCGGCGGACGGTTGCGGGCGCACGTCGACGATGGCAACGATCGCCGCACCTGCCTGCTTCAGCGCCAACGCCGACCGGTAGGCGCTGTCATTGTTGGTGAACACGACGACCCGCTGCCCCGGCAGCACGCCGAATTCGTTGGCGTAGCGCTCCGCCGCATGCGCCAGCATGACGCCGGGCCTGTCATTGCCCGGAAACACCAGCGGCCTTTCGAAGGCGCCGGTGGCCAGCACGACGGATCCGGCGCGGATCGCCCAGTAGCGATGGCGCGGCTCACCCTTGGCGGGCTGCGCCTTGTGGTCGCTGACCCGCTCGAGCGCGGCAAGCGTGTTGCTGTCGTAGTAACCCCAGACCGTGGTGCGCGGCAGAAGCCGGACATTGTCCCGCGCCTCGAGTTGGGCGACGGTGCGCCGCACCCAATCTGCGGCGGGCGCGCCATCGATGGTTTCGCCGGACCAGTTGGCCGAACCCCCGAAACGCGGCTCGAGATCGGCCAGCATGACGCGGGCGCCTTGATCCGCGGCGGTCTTGGCGGCCATCAGGCCGGCCGGGCCCGAGCCGACCACCAGAACGTCGCAAAAGGCGCTCATGCGCTCATAGCGGGCCGGGTCCTTTGCCGATCCGGCGCTGCCGAGGCCGGCGGCTCGGCGGATGAAGTGTTCGCAGAACATCCAGAAGCGCGTGCCTTTCAGCGGGCCGACAACCGGTCCCATGAAGGTCTTGTAGTAGAAGCCGGCCGACAGCAGCTTGCCGCCGAGCTGGTTGACGGCATGGATGTCCCAGGTGAGCGAGGGAAAACGGTTCTGGCTGACGGCGATCAGCCCGTCATGGATCTCGACCATGGTTGCAGGAATGTTGGGCTCGCGCACTTCACCCTTCAGCACCGTTACCAGCGCATTGGGTTCTTCCACGCCTGCGCTCAGCAGGCCGCGCGGGCGGTGGTATTTGAAAGAACGCCCGAACAGCGTGACGCCGCTGGCCAGCAGGGCGGATGCCAGCGTGTCGCCGCCATGCCCGGTATAGGCAACGCCGTCGAAAGTGAAGCGGATCGTCTTCAGCCGGTCGATGCGGCCGCCGGTGTCGGTGCGGCGCGGGCTCATGGCTTGTCCTCCGCCTTGCGGCGCGCGGCCGAGCTGTGATCGCCGCGCACGAAGGCGACACTGGAAATCTCATGCGTCAGCGTGTTGCGCACAACCCTCAGGTGAGCCCGGCAGCCGCCGGAATGCTGCCAGATCTCGTTGTGGTCGCCGGCCGGGTTCAGCCGGTCGTAGACATAGGCGTTCCAGGCCTCGAAATTCTGCGAGGCAGGATCGGGACGTTCGCGGTTGCCGTCACCCTGATAGGTGAACTCGATGACGTCGCGTGGGCCGCAATAGGGGCAAGTGATCAGCACGGAATGTTCCTAATGAAGCCGCGGATTCGCGCCCTGGCCCTTGTCGTCGATCACGAGGCCTCGATGGAAGCGGTCGAGCGTGAAAGGGGCGTTGAAATCGTGCGGTTGGTCCTTGGCGATGGTCCAGGCAAAGCACCAGCCGGAAGCCGGCGTTGCCTTGAAGCCGCCATAGCACCAGCCGCAATTGAGATACATGCCGGGCAGGGGCCCCATGGTGATGATCGGCGAGCCGTCCATCGACATGTCGCAGACGCCGCCCCAGGAGCGCAGCATGCGCACACGCGCAAGGCCCGGGAAAAGCGCGAGCATCTCGCTCATCACCTCGTCGACGATGGGCAGGTTGCCGCGCTGGGCGTAGCTGTTGTAGCCGTCGATGTCGCCGCCATAGACAAGGCCGCCCTTGTCGGACTGCGACATGTAGAAATGGCCCATGCCGAAGGTCACGACCGTGTCGATGAAGGGTTTCAGTGATTCGGTGACGAAGGCCTGCAGCACATGGCTTTCGATCGGCATCGTCTCGACGCCGGCAAGTTGCATGACGCGGCCGGTGCTGCCGGCGACCGCGACCGCGACCTTCTTGGCCCTGATATCGCCGCGCGAGGTGGTAACGCCGGTGACGCGGTCGCCGTCACGCAGGAAGCCGGTGACCTCGCAATTCTCGACGATGTCGACGCCGCGCCGGTCGGCGCCGCGTGCATAGCCCCAGGCGACCGCATCGTGTCGCGCGGTGCCGGCGCGCCGCTGCATCAGGCCGCCGACGACAGGAAAGCGTGCATCGCTGGAGATGTCGAGCGCCGGGATCAGGCGCTTGATCTCGGCTGGGGTCATCAATTCCGCATCGACGCCGAGATGGCGCATGGCATTGCCGCGCCTTGCATAGTCGTCGAACTGAGCCGGCGTGTGCGCCAGGTTCAGGCAGCCGCGCTGCGAGAACATGACGTTGTAATTGAGTTCGTGCGACAGGTTCTCCCACAGCTTCATCGAATGTTCGTAGAAGCGGGTGTTGGCGGGCAGGAGATAGTTCGAGCGAACGGCCGTGGTGTTGCGGCCGACATTGCCGGAGCCGAGCCAGCCTTTTTCCAGCACCGCGACATTGGTGATGCCGTGCTCCTTGGCCAGATAGTAGGCCGTCGCCAGGCCGTGACCGCCGCCGCCGATGATGATGACGTCGTAGGATGCCTTCGGATCCGGCTTGCGCCAGGCCGGCTTCCAGTCCTTGTTTCCCTTGAACGCGTTCGCAAGCAGCGAAAGGGCCGAGTACTCTGCCATGTGTATGGTGTCCGTTGCGGGCGATGCGGCAGACTATAGAGCAGGGGGCTGATAGAAAGCCAATATTGCGCCATCGCCTTTCGACTGGCCGACGCTTGATGTGTGCGATCGGTCGCGGTGGCTTGCCCCATGATATGGCCGTCTTTATCAAGGACAGGCTTTTTGAATGCCTTTGCCGCCCGCGAGTCGCCGATCCATCATGTTTTTTCGATTGCTTCGCCTCATATTGATCCTGGCGCTTGTCGTTTCGGCGCCGCTGTCGTTCGAGGCGGCGGCGCAAGGCGTTGGCCAGGCGCCCGCGGGACTGGTCGCCGACCAGCAGAAGATCATCCAGGGCCTGACGACCAAGGCCGACAATTTCGAGAAGCAGATACAACAGGATGGCGAGGACGACAGCAACCTCGTCGATATCCGCCTGCAACTCGAGGAATTGTCACGGCAATCGCTGACCAGCGCGCTGGCGTTCCGGACACGCCTGGGCGAAATCAACAGCAGGCTCGAACAGCTCGGGCCGGCACCTGCCGCCGGCCAACCGGCGGAGCCCGGCATCGTCAGCGGCGAACGCCAGGCGCTGACGTCCGAAAAGGCGGAGATCAACGCGGTCATCTCGCAAGCTCAGGCCTTGTCGATCCGTATCAGCGGGCTGATCGACAAGATCGGCAACATGCGCAGCGCGCTTTTCCGCAATCTTTTGACCAAGCGCTATGTGCTCTCGGACGCCTTGAGCCCGCAGGTCTTTTCCGATGCCCGGGAAGAGTTCGGCAATTTTTACAAGGCAGTGTCATCCTGGCTGAGCTTCGCCTTCAGGTTCAAGTTCCAGGCCATCCTCGCGGCAACCTTCGTGGCGCTCGGCCTTGCGCTGGTGCTGCTGGTCGGCGGCAGGCGCCTGTTCGGACGGGTTTTCGAAGCCGATCCGACCAACGAGGACCCGTCCTATCTCACTCGCCTTTCGGTGGCCTTCTGGTCGACCCTACTGCCGACGCTTGCAGTCGGCGCCTTTCTCGGATCGACGATCTTCTTCTTCAATTATTACAATGTCTTGCGCGGCGATATCGGCCTCTTTCTCAATGCCCTTGCGATGGTCGTCGGAGTGGTGTTCTGCGTCAACCGGCTGACAAACGCAGCCCTTTCGCCGCGGCTGCCGAACTGGCGCCTGATCCCTGTCGAGACCGGGCCGGCGCGCTGGCTGGTCCGCTTGGCCACAGCCATGGCCGTGGTCATCAGCTTCAACACCTTCCTCTCGGTGATCAATGACAAGATGGGGTCGCCCCTGTCACTGACGATCGCGCGCAGCTTCGTCGCCACCATCGTCGTCGGCATCATCCTGATCCTGATGGCGATGCTGCGGCCGTTCAAGGCGCGCGACGGTAGCTGGCGACCTTGGCCCGCATGGCTGCGTTACCTGTCGCTATCCCTTGGCCTGTTCACAATCATAGCCGCCTTGCTTGGCTATATTGGCCTTGCGCTCTTTGTCTCCTTGCAAGTCGTGGTCACAGGCACAGCCTTGATCACCGCCTATATCGGCTTCCTGTCGGCGCAGGCGATCGGCGAGGAGGGCGCTTTCACCAACACGTCGGTCGGGCGCTGGCTGTCGGCCAATTCCAGCTACGAGGATACCGCACTCGACCAGCTCGGCCTGGTCGTCAGCATCGCCATCAACGTGATGATCGTGCTGGTGTTCCTGCCGCTGATCCTTTTGATGTGGGGCTTCCAGCCCGGCGACATCGAAGCTTGGGCCTACAAGCTGGCGACTGGGATCACCATCGGTTCGGTGACGATCTCGGTCACCGGGATCCTTTCGGGCATCGTCGTCTTCGTCATCGGCTATTTCCTGACGCGCTGGTTCCAGGGCTGGCTGGACGGCTCGGTCATGGCGCGCGGCAAGGTCGATACCGGGGTCCGCAACTCGATCCGGCTGGCAGTGGGCTATGCCGGCGTTGCGCTCGCCGCGCTGGTCGGTATTTCGGCGGCCGGCATCGACCTCTCCAGCCTGGCGCTGGTCGCGGGTGCGCTTTCCCTCGGTATCGGCTTTGGTCTGCAGAATGTGGTGTCCAATTTCGTCTCCGGCCTGATCCTTTTGGCCGAACGCCCGTTCAAGGTCGGCGACTGGATCGTGGCCGGCGACGTCAGCGGTACGGTCAAGAAGATCAGCGTGCGCGCCACCGAGATCGAGACTTTCCAGCGGCAGTCGGTGATCCTGCCCAATTCGAACCTGATCAACAATGCCGTCGGCAACTGGACGCACCGCAACAAGCTCGGCCGCATCGACATCAAGGTTGGCGTCGCCTATGGCAGCGACGTCAAGCAGGTTCACGCCGTCCTGCTGGATATCGCGCGCAGCCATCCGCTGGTGCTGAAGAACCCCGAGCCGTTCGTGCTGTTTTCCAATTTCGGACCCGCCGCGCTCGAATTCGAGATTCGTCTGTTCCTGGCCGATGTGACGAACGGCAACGTCGTGCAGAACGACGTCCGCTTCACCGTGCTGGAGAAATTCGTCGACCAGCACATCGAAATCCCTTCCACGCCGCGCGCGGTCGTCGAGGCCAAGAAGCACGTGGCTTGGCCGACCGATGACGACAAGATCGAGGCCGATTTCGCGGAGCAGCAGGAGGCCAAAGCGCAAGCCGAAGCCGAGGCGAAGCGTCAAGCCAAATCGGGCCGCAGGACACGCAAGCCCGATCCGGATTAGATTGGAATTTCAGGGTTGCACGTCGCCAAGGCCAATTGCGGCATGAATGCGGCATTCAGTTGCGGTTCAGCTTCCATCTCATATAAGCTCCCATGCAAAGGCGAAAATGCCTTGTGAAATGCAACAGAGGCGGTGGGAACACCGATACTGCAAAATGTGGAAGTCTCTCGTCGCTGCCCTGGCCATGCTCGCCGTGAGCGGCTCGGCCCATGCCGCAAGCGCGGTCAACAAGGACGCCGAGACCCGCACGCTGGTCGTGACCGAGGGCGGCAGCAAGACCGAGCTCGCGCTGGCCGGCGGTGAAACCGTCGAGTTCTGCCAGAACGGCTGCTTCGTCACCTTGCCGAACGGTGACCTCGAAGCTCTGACCGGTTCGGAAACCGTCGAGATTTCCGGCGGCGTCGCCCGCATCAAGTAGTCTCTGCGGCATGATTGGAAAGGCCGGGCGTTTGTCCTGCCTTTTATCGTTTCCGGTAGCGGTTGTTTAACAATGACGCTGAAAATACCGCCTCGGCAGCCGCTTGCAACCCTGCGTTTTAACGTTTGCTAGGCGATCCCCCGCTATACCGCTGTCCAAGACGCCGAAACACGGCGCTCAACGGGATTCCGGTTTCCGGATCACACGCTGGCAGGGCAGGACGGGCATGGACGCGCGGTCGGACAGGAACGCAATACCGCTTGCGGTCGATCTCGATGGCACGCTGATCGCGACGGACCTTTTGTGGGAAGGACTGTTCATCCTCCTCAAGAAGAACCCGCTCTATCTCTTCCTTGTCCCTTTCTGGGCGGCCGGCGGGCCAGCGCGGCTGAAGCAGGCGATCGCCCAGCGCATCGACATCGACCCCGCGATGCTGCCCTATCGGGCGCCGCTGCTCGACCGGCTCCGCGCCGAGCACGCCGAAGGCCGCAAGCTCGTTCTGGCGACCGGCACGCCGCGCAAGTTCGCCGATGCCATTGCTGTCCATCTCGGCATCTTCGATCGGGTGCTGGCCACTGACGGCCTCGACAATCTCACTTCGGGCAAGAAGCGCGCCTCGCTCCTCGATGCCTATGGCGATGCCGGTTTCGACTATGCCGGCAACAGCCGCCATGACCTCCAGGTCTTCGACGCGGCGCGCAGCGCGATCGTGGTGGCGCCGGACCGTCATGCCGCGCGCTGGCAGGCGGCGCATGGCGCCGAAACGATGCCGGCGCCGAAGCCGACATTGCGGACCATCGTCAAGATGCTGCGCGTCCACCAGTGGCTGAAGAACTCCCTGATCGCCGTGCCGATGATGCTGTCGCACGAATATTTCAATCCCAACATGATCTGGCAATGTTTGCTGGCGTTCATCTCGTTCAGCGCAGTAGCGTCGGCGATCTATATCCTCAACGATTTCTTCGATCTTGCGCTCGACCGCAAGCATCCCACCAAGCGCAACAGGCCGTTTGCCAGCGGCGCACTTTCGATCCCGTTCGGCCTCGGCGCAATCGCGGTGCTGCTGGCGATCGGCGTCGGCACCAGCTGCCTTCTGCCGATCGAATTCCTCGGGGTGCTCGGTGGCTATATGGTCGTTACCACGGCCTATTCGCTGTCGTTCAAGCGCATGCTTCTGGTCGACGTGCTGACGCTTGCCGGGCTCTATACGATCCGCGTGCTCGCCGGCGCGGCCGCGACCGGCGTCGACGTGTCGTTCTGGCTGCTCGCCTTTTCGATCTTCTTCTTTCTCTCGCTGGCATTGGTGAAGCGCTTCGTCGAACTGCGCACCACAGCCATACCGCCAGGCGAACGCATTGCCGGCCGCGGCTATCGCACGGAAGATCAGGAGATCGTCGCCCAGGCCGGCATGGCTTCGGCCTTCTCCTCGGCGCTGGTGCTGGCGCTCTACATGGACAGCGTCGCGGTGCGCCAACTCTATCCGCATCCCTGGCTGATCTGGCCGCTGGCGCCGATCGTGCTCTATCTCACCATGCGCGTCTGGATCCTGGCGCGCCGCGACGAAATGCACGACGACCCGGTCGTCTTCATCATCAGCGACTGGCGCAGCCAGATCGTGGTGGCGATCGGCGCCGTGCTGCTGGTCATCGGGGGCTGGTAAGTATGGCCGAACGCTTCCAGAGCTTTGGCCGTGCCACACCGCCAGCGGCAAGGGCGATCCATGCCGATGACGCCATTGCATTGCTGAAGGGTGGCCAGGCGAGGCAAGCATCGCTGCTTGCCTATGGCAATGGCCGGTCCTACGGCGATTCCTGTCAGAACCAGGCCGGTACGGTCATCGACATGCGGCCCTTGAACCGCATTCGCGGCTTCAACGCCGAGAGCGGTCTGCTCGAAGCGGATGCCGGTGTGCTGCTTGCGGATGTCATTGCACATGCCGCGCCTCACGGCTTCTTTCCGGCGGTGGTCCCCGGCACACAATTCGTCACGCTCGGCGGCGCAATTGCCAACGATGTCCACGGCAAGAACCATCACCGGCGCGGCACTTTCGGTTGCCATGTGGAAAGCTTTACGGTGCTGCGGTCGGATGGACGCAGCTATCGCTGCTCGGCGACTGACAATCCGCGGCTGTTTCGGGCGACCATCGGCGGCATGGGTCTCACCGGCCTGATCCTGTCGGCCTCGATCCGGCTGATGCGGGTTCCGTCGCTCGACATCATGGAAAAGACGACGCGGTTCCGCGATCTCGGCGAATATTTCGACTTCGCCGAAGCGGCGGACCAGGCCAATGAATATGCCGTCGCCTGGATCGACCAGCTTGCCGGTGGCCGCAACAGCGGACGGGGGCTGCTGTTTACCGGCAACCATGCCGAGCATGGCTCGCATGTGGCCGTGCGTGCGAGCGGGAAATTCTCCGTGCCGTTCCAGCCGCCTTTCAACGTGCTCGGCCGGCCATTCCTGACCGCGTTCAACGCTGCCTACAGGTGGAAAAAGGGCCGCGCTGCCGTGCCGCGCCAGATCGAATACCAGGGCTTCTTCTTCCCGCTCGACGGCGTTCGCGACTGGAACAGGCTCTATGGACCGAAGGGGCTGTTCCAGCATCAGAGCGTGGTTCCGGAAGAGGCAGCACGCACGATCGTGCCGGCATTGCTCGAGGCTGCCCGGCAGGCCGGGCAGGGGTCGCTCCTCACCGTCTTGAAGCGCTTCGGCGCGGTCCGCTCGCCGGCATTGCTGTCGTTCCCGAGGCCTGGTTACACGCTGACGCTGGACTTCCCCAACAAGGGAGCCGCGACGCTTGCCCTGCTCGGCGAACTCGACCGCATGACCATAGCGGCCGGTGGCGCGGTCAACCCCTACAAGGATGCGCGCATGGGCGCTGCGACCTTCGCCGCCTCCTTCGCCGACTGGCCGAGACTGGAAGCGTTGCGCGACCCTGCCTTCATGTCCGATTTCTGGGCGCGCACGGCCGGGAGCATCGAACTGCGGCGGCGCGGCGCCGAGGCGGCCGAATAGGTAAAACTAGAATGAATCATGGTTTCCGAATGCTTAACACCAAGGTTTACCCAAAACAGTCTTGTGAGTTCACGAAATATTTTTAGGTTTGTATTAGCTAATATCACGAGGATGGCGGGCTGAAATGAAATATATCTTTTTCATTCTCTTTACGGTCATGACCAATGCCGCTGCGCAGCTGATGCTGAAGCAAGGCATGATATCGCTCGGACCGATTTCGTTCGAGGGCACCAATCCGCTGATCAAGCTGCTGCAGATCGTCTTCAGCCCCTGGGTCTTCCTTGGCCTGTGCACCTTCGTCATTTCGATGGCCTCGCATCTTTATGTGCTGTCCAAGGTCGAACTCTCCTTCGCCTATCCGTTCCTGAGCCTGGCTTACGTCGCCGTCGCGATCTTCGCCTATTTCGTCTTCCGCGAGGATCTCAATGGCTGGCGCATCGCCGGCATTGCCTGCATCTGCGTCGGCACGGTGCTGATCGCGCAAAGTGGGCGAGGGCATGAGGATCAGACCGCGTCCATCATCTCCGACAAGATACAAGCAAACGAGATCGTTCGATGAGACATGTGATTTTCGGCGGTGACGGCTTCGTCGGCCGCCATCTTGCCCCGAAGCTCGTGGCCGATGGCGAAGAGGTTGTCGTTGCCGACATCGTCAAAAACGACTTCGCGCATTACCGCAATGTCCGCTTTATCAAGTGCGATGTCACCGATCCGGCGTCGGTCGCCGCCGTCGGGCTCAAGGCCGACGACATGGTCTACAATTTGTCGGCCAAGATGCTGTCGCCGATCCAGGTGCGTGCCAAGCGACATGACTTCTTCTTCCCGGTCAATTTCCATGGCGCCGAGCACATCATGCAGGCCATGGACAAGGCAGGTGCCCCCAAGCTCGTCCACTATACGACCGACATGATCTACGGCCACACGGTCACCCAGCCGATGACCGAGGAGCACCCGGTCGCGCCACTCGGCGAATATGGCTGGTCGAAGCAGAAGACCGAGGAACTGGCCGCCGAATGGCGCCAGCGCGGTATGTCGATCTCGCTGTTTCGCCCGCGCCTGATCATCGGGCCAGGCCGCCTCGGCATCCTCGAAAAACTGTTCAAGCTGATCGACTGGAGTTTTCCGGTGCCGATGATCGGTTCGGGCAAAAACCCCTATCAGTTCATCTCGGTGTTCGACTGCGCCGAGGCCGCACGTGCCGCCTGGAAGGCCGGTGTGCCCAACGAGGCCTATAATCTTGGCTCGCTCAACCCGCCACCGGTGAAGAAATTGCTCGGCGACCTGATCCGACATGCCGGCTCGAAGTCGATCCTGCTGCCTACGCCCGGCTGGGCGGTCAAGCGCACGCTCGACCTGCTCGATCTCATCAACCTGCCGATCATGGATCCCGAGCAATATCTGATCGCCGACGAGGAATGCGTGCTCGACGTGTCCAAGGCCGAGCGCCAGCTCGGTTGGGTCCCGCAATATCGCGATGAGGACATGCTGATCGCCGCCTACTGCGAATACCGTGCCAAGAAGGCCGGGCACGCCGTCGCCACCAAACATGTGCCCGCCGAATAGCGGATAGCCAAACAGTTTTATGGCGCACGACGCTGGTCGTAGGCGCGGACAGGAGATTGAAATGACCATCATGGCCAAGCCGGAACAGACGAATGCGCGCACCCTGGTCAGCGCGCCGGCGCTTTCGCCCGCCACCATCGCCAAGCCCGACCTGATCAGCGTCGAGCAGGCGAAGGCGATGGACGTGGCGCGGATGACCGACCTGTTCAAGGCGCATCTGAACCCCGGCCAGCTGCATTTCATGAGGTTGCTCGGCTTCCACAAGATCAAGATCGAGCGTGCCGAGGGCATGTTCTACATCGACCAGAATGGCCGCAAGATCCTCGACTTCTTCGGCGGCTTCGGGTCGCTGGCCTTCGGCCATAACCATCCGCGCATTCTGGAAGCGAGGAAGAAATTCCAGGAAGAAAAGCGCCAGGAGATCGCCATCGCCTTCATGTCGCAATATGCGGCCGCGTTGGCGCATAACATCGCCAAATGCTCGCCCGGCGACCTCGACATGGTATTTTTGGGCTCGTCCGGCTCGGAGGCGATGGAAGCGGCGGTGAAGCTTGCCGAACGCGCCGCCGGCCCGAAGCGGCCGAAGATCGCCTATGCGGAGAACTCCTTCCACGGCAAGACCAAGGGCGTGCTGGGCATCACCGATGGCCAGCTCTACCGCGCCGACTTCAAGATGGCCGACAATACGGTCCGCATCCCCTTCGCCGACATCGAGGCGGTCGAGTACCTGTTCTGCTCCAATCCGGAGATCGGCGTCATCGTGCTGGAAACCATCCAGGGCGGCGGTGGCATCATCCAGGCGCCGGCGCAATACTGGCAGAAGCTGCGCGCGCTGTGCGACCAGCATGGCGTGCTGTGGGTCGCCGACGAAGTGCAGTGCGGTTATGGCCGCTCGGGCCGCTTCTATGCCTTCGAGCACTATGGCGTCGTGCCTGATGTGACGGCATTGGCCAAGTCTCTGGGCGCCGGCAAGGCCGCGGTCGGCGCGATGATTGCGCGTCGCGAAATCTACATGAAGGCCTATGGCACGCCGAAGACGGCGATGATCCACGCCATGGCCACCTTCGGCGGCATGGGCGAAGCCTGTGCCACCGCGATCGAGGGCATCAACGTGCTTTACGACGAGGGGCTGATCGACAACGCCGCGATCACCGGCGACTATCTGCTGACCCGCTTGCAGGCGCTGAAAGAAAAATATCCGAAGATCATCAAGGACGTGCGTGGCAAGGGTTTGATGATCGGCCTGGAGTTCCACGACTTCTCGCAGACCTTGCCGATGGTGCTGCGCCCCATCGTCAGCGTGCTCGACGACAAGCTGAAAGGCTCGCTGTCCGGCTTCGTCGGCGCGCTGCTCTTGCGCGACTATGACGTGCTCGTCGCCTTCACCGAATACAACCGCAACGTCATCCGGCTCGAGCCGCCGCTGATCTGCCAGCGCGAACATGTCGACCGTTTCGTCGACGCCTTCGACAGCCTGCTGTCACGCGGCATCGTGGCGATCGTGAAGGACTTCGTGAAAAGCCAGGTCCGTTGAACGTTCGCTGATCAGACATGCTGACCACGTCGCCCGCTCCGCAAAATCCACTTGACCGGTTCGCCGAAGCCGGTCTGGCGTGGGGCGAGCGGACTTATGCACGGCTGGCGGCTCCGATCGGTGCGGCGGCTTTCGCGCTCTATATCCTTTTGACGGCGTTCACGGCCTGGGTGATGCCCGATGCCAACTGGGACATCCTGCCCTATCTCGCGATAGCCGAGGAGGGCGCCCATCCCGATGCGCAGACGCTGCATGACTATGCCTTCAACACCGTCAAATCGGGTGTGTCGGCCGGCGACTACAAGGCGCTGACCGACGATGGCGGCGGTTTTCGCAGCCACATGGCGCAGAACGCCGCCGACTTCCATTCGCTGCTCGGCATGTACCGGATCAAGTTTCTCTATGCCGAGATCCTGTCGACGCTGAGTTCCGTAATGTCGCCGATCAAGGCGATGCGGCTGGTGCAGGTTTTTTCGGTACTGCTGTTCGGCGCGATCACATTGCTCTGGCTGCGTGGGGAAAAGGCATTGGCGTTGGCGCCGGTGGTCGGCGCGGTGCTGACCATGGCCGATTTCGGCGATGCGGCGCGCGCCTCGACGCCTGACCTGCTCACGTCGGCGCTGCTGCTCGGCGGGCTCTATGCCTATATTAGAGGCCGCGAGGCGGCGACGGCGATCCTGCTCTTCCTTGCCTTCATGGTGCGGCCTGACAACATCGTGTTCCTTGCCGTTTTCGCAGTGCTGCTGGTCGTGTTCCGGCAGAAGGCATGGGGCGCATTGGCGGGCTTTGCCGCCTCGCTGCTCGCCTATTTCGCCATTTCGCATTGGGCCCATCATCCAGGCTGGTGGCCGCATCTGTGGTTCTCCAGCATCGAACAGCACTACAACATGGACGGGTTCGAGCCGGCTTTTTCCGTCACCGCCTATCTCCGGGCGTTTGCCACCTCGCTGCTGCGCGCCGTCAATCTGAACAGCTGGGTCGGGGTCTCGGTGCTGGCGCTGGCCGGCTGGTTTGCGGCCAACCGTGCCGGCTTCGGGCTCGGTCGCCGCGCCGGTATCCTGTTTGCGGCGCTGGTGCTCGGTGCGCTGGCCAAATTCACCGTCTTCCCGATCCACGACACGCGCATCTATTTTCCGCATCTGGTCCCGCCCTTCCTGCTGCTGGCATCGCCCTTCATGGCGCTGTGGGCGGCGGTCGCCCGCGGCCAGCACCGCGTCGCCTTGCACGTCATACCAGGAGACAAATCATGAGCTCAGTTTCCAGCCTGGCGCGCATTGCCCTGTCGCTTGGCCTTCCCGCCGGCCTGCTGGATCGCGGGCCATCGCTGCGCGGCACCAAGTTCCTCGCCAAAGCGGCGCTGAAGGCACGCTTCGGTGGTAGCGGCCGGCCATTCCAGATGGTCAATGTGGGCGCCTGCGATGGTGCGCTGTTCGATGACGTGACGCCGTGGCTGCACCGCATTCCAACGGCCCGCGCCATGCTGGTCGAGCCAATCCCGTACAACCAGAAACGGCTGCGCGCCAATTATCCCGACACGGACCGCTTCGTCATCGAACCGGTGGCAGTGACGAGGACAAAAGGTACGATCACCGTCCACACCTTTGACGCGGCCGCGCTCGAGGCCGGCACGCTGCCGATCGAGTTCATTGGCTGCTCGTCGGTCACGGACACCAATCTGATGTCGGGCAAGAATGCCTGGGGCGAGGCCGACGCGAATTTCAACAAGTTCGCGCCGCACCTGAAAGACATCGAGGTGCCATCGGAGACCTTGCAGACATTGCTTGACCGCAATGGCATCACCCATATCGATGCCTTCCTCGTCGATTGCGAAGGCGCAGACTGGATCGTATTCGAGCAGCTCGACCTCAAGCGCTATCGTCCCGGTATGATCAAGGTCGAGGTCGGTGCTCTGCCTGCCCTGGAGATCGGTCAGGTCGTGGTCAAGCTGAAGACGGCGGGCTACCAGGTCGGTTTCCAGGCCGAGGATGTCTGGGCATTTGCCTGATGGGTAGCTGTTTTCCCTGATTTGGGAGGGGTCGCGCCGCATCCGCGGCGTGTCGCAAACAGGCGGTAGCGCCGTGCCCGTCGCCTGCATATTGTGCGCCGATCAAACGGGCGCCGAAGCCGCCCGCAACAGCATTCTGGAGTCGCGGGCAATGGCAGAGTTTCCGAAAAAGGCGAAGGTCGTCATCGTAGGCCTCGGCGGCATTGTCGGCGCATCGATCGCCCATCATCTGATCGAGCGCGGTTGGGACGACATTGTCGGGATCGACAAGTCGGGCATCCCGACCGACATCGGCTCGACCGCGCACGCTTCCGACTTCTGCTACACCACCAGCCACGATTTCCTGTCGTGCTGGACGACGCTCTATTCCATCGATTTCTACGAGAAGATGGGTCATTATGCGCGCGTCGGCGGCTTGGAAGTCGCCCGTGTCGGCGACGACAGCCGCATGGACGAGATCAAGCGCAAGATCGCTTCGGCCAAGGCTTTCGGCACGCGCGCACGCCTGATCGAACCCGCCGAGATCAAGGAAAAATTCCCACTGATCGAACAGGATCTGGTGCAGGGCGGCCTGTGGGATCCGGACGCCGGTCTCGTCATTCCGCGCTCACAGACGGTCGCCGGCAAGCTGGTCGACCAGGCTGAAGCCTCCGGCAAGCTCAAATCCTTTGCCAACACGCCGGCGAAGTCGCTCGTCGTCAAGGACGGCCGCATCAGCGCCGTGGTGACCGAGCGCGGCACGATCGAGGCCGACTATGTCATCGTCTGCGCCGGCATCTGGGGCCGGCTCATCGCCGAAATGGTCGGCGAGGACCTGCCTGTCATGCCGATCGACCATCCGCTGACCTTCTTCGGCCCCTACACCGAGTTCGCCGGCACCGGCAAGGAGATCGGCTGGCCGCTGCTGCGCGACCAGGGCAACTCGGCCTATATGCGCGACACCGGCGATCCCAAGACCGCCGAGGGCGGCCAGATCGAATGGGGCTATTACGAAGAGGCCAATCCGCGCCTCTGCCATCCGCGCGATCTCCTGGAAAAGGACCAGGCGCGGCTGTCGCCGTCGCAGCGCGACCTCGACATGGAGCAGATCCTGGCGCCGCTCGAACGCGCCATGGAACTGACGCCGATCCTGGGTGAACTCGGCTATAACGAAAGCCATTCGTTCAATGGCCTGCTGCAGGTGACCGCCGACGGCGGCCCATCGATGGGCGAAAGCCAGAAGGTGAGGGGCCTTTGGTATGCCGTTGCCATCTGGGTCAAGGACGGCCCCGGCATGGGCAAGCTGATCGCCGACTGGATGACCGACGGCCGCACCGAGATCGACCACCACGCCATCGATTATGCGCGCTTCTATCCACACCAGACTAAGGAACAGTTCATCTGGGATCGCTGCACCGAGACGGCGATGAAGGTCTACAATCCGGCGGTGCATCCGCGCGAACCCTTCTCCAAGGCCCGCAATATCAGGCGTTCGCCATTTTGGGAGCGCGAGAAGGAACTCGGCGGCTATTTCATGGAGCTCGGCGGCTGGGAGCGCGCGCATGGCTATGCCACCAACGAGCATCTGCTCGAGAAGTATGGCAACCGGGTGCCGGTGCGCGAGAACGAATGGGACAACCGCCATTTCTGGCGCGTCTCCAACGCCGAGCACCTGGCGATGAGCGAGGATTGCGGCATCGTCAACCTCTCGCATTTCTCGATGTATGACATCGAGGGGCCCGACCATGTCGCGCTGCTGGAATGGCTGTGCGCGGCCAAGATCGGCGGCGACAACAACATCGGCAAGGGCATCTACACCCACTTCCTCGATGAGGAAGGAATGGTGCGCGCCGACTTCACCGTGATCCGCATGGCCGACCGCTGCCGGCTGATCGACGGCGCCGACGCCGGGCCGCGCGACTTCCAGTACATGCGCCGTACGGCTCAGGACAAAGGGTTCGACGTCACCATTACCGATGTGACCGAGAAGTACGTCACCATCGGCATCTGGGGACCGAACGCGCGGACGACCTTGCAGAAGGTGGTCGAGAACCCGGATGGGCTTTCGCCGGAGAATTTTCCGTTCGCGGCGATCAAGCCGGTCAGGATCGGCGGCAAGGATGTCACCGCCTTCCGCATCTCCTATGTCGGCGAGCAGGGCTGGGAACTGCATATGCGCTACGAGGATGGTCTCGCCGTCTGGGACGCGTTGCGCTCGACCGGTGTCATGCCATTCGGCGTCGAGACCTACGCCAACACGCGCCGCATGGAGAAGAGCCTGCGGCTACAGAACGCCGATCTCCTGACCGAGTATAATCTGCTCGAGGCCGACCTTGCCCGACCGAAGGTCAAGGAGAACGATTTCTGCGGCAAGGCCAAGCATGTGGGGTATCGCGAACGCGCGCATCAGCCCGCCATGCTGTGCACGCTGGTGATGACCGAGAATACGGATTCCAAGGGTGTCGCCCGTTATCCCGTCGGCATCATGCCGGTGATGGACCCCGAGAGCGGGGAAACATTGGTTGACGAACTCGGCCGCCGCTCCTTCACAACATCGGTCGCCTATGGTCCGACCATCGGCAAGAACATCGCGCTCGCCTATCTGCCCTGGGCCTATGCCCAGGAGGGCCGCAAGCTCAAGGTCGAGTATTTCGGCGAGACTTATCCGGTCGAGGTGGCAAGCGTCGGCTACAAGCCGCTTTACGACCCGGAGAATCTGAAGCCGCGGAGCTGATCGCCCAACGCCAGGGCGCGCACAGATTGGATCAGCCCGGCAAAGGCCGGGCTTTTCTCTTTTTCGGTGGGCGATTCTGGCTTACCCTCGCGGAATGTCTGGTTTGCCCTGCGCAAGACATCTGTTTTCCGCCTCTGCCGTACTGGGACTGATGCTCTGGCCGGCGCCAATGTCCCGCGCGGACGAGCCGGTCGATGTCGAGCTGGTGCTGGCGGTGGATGTTTCGCTGTCGATGTCGGCGGATGAGCTTGAGATCCAGCGCCATGGCTACGCAGCGGCGCTGACGCATGACAATGTGCTGCAGGCGATCGCCGATGGCGTCTATGGCAAGATCGCCGTCACCTATGTCGAATGGGCCGGTACCAGCTGGCAACGCGTCATCGTGCCGTGGACGGTGATCGCAAGCCGGGCCGACGCCGAGCGGGTTGTGGCGCAATTTTCGGCCCAGCCGCCCGACAGCGCGCGGCGCACCTCGATCTCCGGTGCGCTGGAGTTCGGTAGCGACCTTTTCGCCGAAAGCGGCTACCAGGGAACCAAGCGCGTCATCGACATTTCGGGCGACGGGCCAAACAACCAGGGCGCGCCGGTCAATCTCGCCCGCGACGGCGTGGTCAGGCAAGGCATCGTCATCAACGGCCTGCCGCTGATGACCCGAGGCGGCTTTTCCGGCGTCTATGACGTCAACGATCTCGACCGCTACTACAGCGACTGCGTCATCGGCGGCGCCGGCGCCTTCATGATCCCGGTCAACGACTGGACGCAATTTCCCGAAGCCATCCGCCGCAAGCTGGTGCTGGAGCTTGCCGGCCCGGCGTCGCGCCAATGGGCGGCGGAGGAGGCGGATCACCCGCCAGTGGTGCTGGCGCAGGACAAACCCGCCGCCGACTGCCAGGTCGGCGAGAAAATGTGGCGCAACCGCAACTGGATGCCCGACACCAGGTAGAACAATCTGAAACCGGTTGCCGGCTGCTTTCCACGCAAACACGTTCCTGTCGATTGACAAGCCCATCGGCCTCTGTGAACAATTTCCCCCAGAGAAACAAAAGGGGAACCGACATGAACAGGATAACCGTCTTTGCCGCGACATTGACGCTTGCCGCGGGTTTGACCGCGCCGGCGATGGCCGCCACGTCACTTACCATCGGCATCAGCGGATGGACCGGATTCGCGCCGCTGACGCTCGCCAAGCAGACAGGGCTGTTCGAGAAGCATGGCCTCGACGTGACCTTGAAAAAGGTGCCGCAGGCCAGCCGTCCGCTCGCCATCGCCAGCGGCGACCTGCAATGCGCCGCCACCACGGTCGAGACCTGGCTGGTCTGGAACGCCAGCGGGGTGGCCACCAAGCAGATTTTCCAGCTCGACAAATCCTATGGCGCCGACGGCATCGTCGCGCGCAACGACATCAAGACCGTCGCCGATCTCAAGGGCAAGACCGTCGCCTCCTCGGCGCCAGGCACGTCGCCCTATTTCCTGCTCGCCTGGGTGCTCAACAAAAACGGCATGTCGACCAAGGACGTGACGGTCGTCAATCTCGAGCCTGACGCGGCGGCGCAAGCCTTCCTCGCCGGCCAGAACGATGCGGCGGTCACCTATGAGCCGTTCCTTTCGGCCGTGCGCGACAAGGCCGACCAGGGTCATATCCTGGCGACCACGCTCGACTATCCGATGGTTCTCGACACGGTCGGCTGTACGCCCGAATTCCTCAAGGCCAATCCCGACGCCGCCAAGGCGCTTGCCGACAGCTATTTCGATGCTCTCGACATGATCAAGAAGGATCCGCAGAAATCCTACGAGATCATGGGCGCCGACGTGAAACAGTCGGCCAAGGAATTCGAGGATTCGGCGAAGTACCTGAAATGGGCCGACAAGGCTGAGAACAAGCAGTTCTTCACCAAGGAATTCCAGGATTTTTCCAAGACCGCGGGTGCACTGCTGCTGCAGATGGGGCTGATCAAGGAGGCGCCCGACGTCGCCACGCTGGCCGACACCAGCGCCATGGCGAATTGACGGTTCAACCCCTGGGCATCGTGCGGTGGCGCAGAGCGCCGCCGCCTTCCCCCTGACAAAGGACGAAGATGCGCCCCTTGCATCCTGTCTCACCGAGCCTGCGAACAGTGCTCGGCATTTCCTTCTTCGTGCTGTTCGTGGCCTTCTGGGCCTGGATCACGCTTGGCGGCCACGTCAACCGCATCTTCCTCGCCGACCCGCTGTCGATGCTGCGGGACGGCTGGCGGCTGCTGGTCGAGGACCGTTTCTGGCTCGACATACTGATCACCATCTGGCGGGTCTTCGGCGGCTTTGTGCTGGCCTCGGTCGTCGCCGTGCCGCTCGGCATCGCCATGGGCGCCTGGAAGCCGGTGGAAGCGTTTCTGGAGCCCTTCGTCTCCTTCGCCCGCTATCTGCCGGCGTCGGCCTTCATTCCGCTGCTCATCCTGTGGGCCGGCATTGGCGAACTGGAAAAACTGCTCGTCATCTTCGTCGGTTCGGTGTTCCAGATCATCCTGATCATTGCCGTCAAGGTGGGTTCCACGCGGCGCGACCTGGTCGAGGCCGCCTATACGCTGGGCTCGACCGGAAAGGGCATCGTCAGGCGGGTGATCATGCCGGCCAACGCGCCCGAGATCGCCGAGACGTTGCGGCTGGTGCTCGGCTGGGCCTGGACCTATGTCATCGTTGCCGAACTGATCGGTTCGTCGTCCGGCATCGGCTACATGATCATCAACAGCCAATCGCGGCTGGCGACCGGTCAGATCATCTTTGGCATCATCGTCATCGGCCTGATCGGGCTGTTGTCCGACTTCGCTTTCAAGGCGTTCAACCGCTGGCTCTTTCCGTGGAGCCTGGCGTGAGCAAGCTTCTCATCGAGGGCGTTTCCCGGACTTTTGCCGGCGTGCGCGGCGGAGAGCCGGTCAGGGCGCTGATGCCGGTCGACCTGGCGGTCGCGGCGAATGATTTCATCACCATACTGGGGCCGTCCGGTTGCGGAAAGTCGACGCTGTTGAGGATCGTCGCCGGCCTGGAGGCGCCAAGCGAAGGCCGCGTTCTGCTCGATGGCAAGGCGGTGACGAGGCCGGGACCGGACCGCGGCATGGTCTTCCAGTCCTACACGCTTTTCCCTTGGCTGACGGTCGCCGAAAACATCGCCTTCGGCCTGCGCGAACGCGGCATGGCCGAAGAGGAGAGGGACGGGATCGTTGCCTCCTATGTCGATCTCGTTGGGCTGAAGGGATTCGAGAACCATTGGCCGAAGCAGCTTTCCGGCGGCATGCAGCAGCGCACGGCGATAGCGCGGGCACTGGCCAACGATCCGGAAATCCTGTTGCTGGACGAGCCGTTCGGGGCGCTCGACAACCAGACGCGCGGGCTAATGCAGGAATTGCTGCTAGGCATATGGGAACGGCGCAAGAAGACGGTGCTGTTCGTCACCCACGATATCGAGGAGGCGATCTTCATGGCCTCGCGGGTCATCGTGATGACGGCGCGGCCCGGCCGCATCAAGTCGGATGTCGCCATCGACCTGCCGCATCCGCGCCACTACACGCTGAAGACCAGTCCGGAATTCTCGGCGTTGAAGGCACGGCTGACCGAGGACATCCGCGTCGAGGCGATGCGGACGGCAGACGCGCACTAACCGCTCGCGGCTCGGTCGTTCGCGCGTATGGTTTGGATCAGGCCGCCAGCAACTGCTTGCGGTCTACGCGCTCTTGCTGCGGCGAGCGGGCGTAGAGCTCGCGATAGCATTTCGAGAAATGCGAGGCCGAGACGAAGCCGCAGGCGACCGCCACTTCGACCACCGGCAGCGACGACTGGATCAAGAGATGCCGGGCGCGGTCGAGGCGGATTTCGAGATAGTAGCGGGCTGGGGAGCGGCCCATCTCGGTCCGGAACAGGCGCTCGATCTGGCGGCGCGACAAGTCGACATGGTCGGCGATCTCGATCAGCGACAGCGGCTCGGACAAATTGGCCTCCATCAGTTCGATGATGGTCAGCACTTTCGAGTTCTGCACGCCGAGGCGGGCACGCAGCGGCAGGCGTTGGCGGTCGGTCGGGCTGCGCACACGGTCGGTCAGCACCTGCTCGCACACGCGGTTGACGAGGTTCTCGTCGAAATCGTCGCCGATCAGCTTCAGCATCATGTCGAGCGCGGCGGTGCCGCCGGCGCAGGTGTAGATGTTCTGGTCGATCTCGAACAGGTCGGCAAAGACATTGGCCTTCGGGAAGGCCTCGGAAAAGCCCGGCAGGTTTTCCCAATGGATGGCGCAGCGCTTGTTCGACAACAGCCCGGCGGCGGCGAGGATATGCGCACCGGTGCACAGGCCGCCGACGGCGACGCCGCGGTTGTATTCCTCGCGCAGCCAGGCAAAGGCCGATTTGTTCTGGTAGCGCTCGACATTGATGCCGCTGCAGACGATGGCCATGTTGGGGCGATCCGGCCCTGCCATCTTCTTGCGTTCCTCCTCGAGCGAGGTGTTGACCGCACACTCCACGCCGTTCGAGGCGCGCACGGGTTTGCCGTCGATGCTGGCGAGACGCCAGCAATAGGCCTCGTAGCCGAGCATCCGATTGGCGGAGCGCAACGGGTCTAGCGCGGTCGCAAAAGCGATCATGGTGAAATCGGGGACAAGGAAGAACACAAACGATCGCTTGATCGGATGCTTGACGGCGTTCACGGGGAACCTCATCTGGCCATGACGCGAACAGGATGTCGCGAATAGCATAGCGTCATCAGGAAAAACCATTCCTGTCAATTGGCTAGACGGCTTTGGCAAGATTAAATTTGCGACATGGGTCGCAAATGGACAATCGCCGCGCGGTGCTGCTCAAACTAGGCCACCGCCAGGTTGTGAAAAGGCGATGGAAGCGCAACGAGATAAACGCCGCCTCGGCGGAACCGAAGCGGCGGCAGTCAACTCTCAAGCCGTGGCAGGGAGCACGGCTCTGGAGATATCTTTGTATTCGCTATTTTTTACGCAGTTCAGGCGACGAAGCCGAGACGCGCGGCAGCCATGGCGCCGGTCTGGCCAGGCATGGTCTTGGCAAGGCGCTGACGCTCGAGAGCCGTGGTCAAGTTCATTTCGCGGCGTGCGAAGAGGCGGGCAAAAAGCTTCATGATCATCTCCAATCGGTTGCTCAGACGGGTCGCCTTCGCTTGATGGAGTGGGGCAGCTCGTTTGCTGGCGCTGATATAGGCTCGTGTAAGCAGAAACTAAATCGCAAAAGCGAAGCGCTTGATATGAAAAACGACACCGAATGCGACAAATTTGGGCAGGGTGTGGGTGGTGTTCTCAATATTTACGAATAGTTACAGATGGTTAGCTTCAAAAGCGAGCTGCCATGCGGCTTGCTCATATGCGCCATGCGGCGGCAGCATGGCTCCTGAATTCATTTGAATACAAATAAAATAGAGAAGGCCTGCCGGGCGGGTTGCGCGGCAGGCCTTCAGCACGGGGTACACACGATCTACTTTACTCCAGCCCAGGATCCGACGCCATTGCGAATGCCGGTCTTGGTGTCGGAAGCTTCCGGCCAACCGATGTCCTTCTGCAACTCGATCGGCAGGGAACGGATGGCGCGTTCGGTCTGGTAGCGGGCGCGGGCCGCGCTGAATTCGGTCGCGATGCGGCCGAGGGACGACAGGATAGACATTTCGATCTCCTTTGCAGCGGCGCGGGAGGCGCCGGCAATGCGTTACGTCAGTCTGTTTCAGCTTCATTTCACGTCGAATGCAGGTCTGCGCCGTGGGCGTTTCGTGACCGCTTCTGGCAGCATGCTGCTTCGATGGAGTTGACTATGCTCCTGATCTGATGTTCAATCAAACGAAATGGAATGATGCTTTGTATCAGAAAAATTGAAGGCTGATCGCCATGAACGCCCCACTCAATCACCCGCTGCCGCTACTCGACCTCGATGTTTTGCGCACTTTCGTGGCGATTGCCGAGACCGGCAGTTTCACCACCGCGGCCAATGCGGTGTTCCGCACACCGTCGGCGGTCTCCATGCAGATCAAAAAGCTGGAAGACATTCTCGGCCGCTCGGTGTTCGCGCGCGACGCGCGTTCGGTGACGCTGACCACGGACGGCGAGATGCTGCTCGGCTATGCCCGCCGGCTTTTGTCGATCAACCGCGAGGTGGTGTCGAAGTTCATCATCCCCGACATTGTCGGCGTGGTGCGGCTCGGCTCACCTGACGACTATGGCGAGCGCGTGCTGCCGCATGTGCTGAAGCGTTTCGCGCAGTCGCATCCCTCGATCGCCGTCGACGTCACCATCGACCAGAGCAGCAATCTGCGTCGGCGCATGGACGACCGGGCGCTCGACATCACGCTTCTGACCAACTCCTACAAGACCAGCGCGCTCGGCGCCGAGGTGCTTTTGACCGAGCCGATCGTGTGGGCCGGCGCCAAGGGCGGCTGCGCGCATCTGCGTGAACCGCTGCCGGTGTCCTTGTGGGAAGAAGGCTGTGCCTGGCGGGCCGGTGCGCTCGAAGCATTGGGCCGCGAGGGCCGCAACTATCGCGTCGCTTACATGAGCGCCCATACCGCAGGCCAGCGTGCCGCGATCATGGCAGACCTTGCGGTCGCGCCGCTGCCGAGATCGTTCCTCGGCAACGACATGGTCGAACTCTGCCCGAAGGACGGAATGCCCGATATCGGCACTTACAATCTTGCCATGGTGGTGGCGCCGGACGCCAGCGCGCCGGTCAAGGCCGTTGCCGACCACATTCGCGCGACCTTCGAGGTGTTTCGGGAAACCGGCAAGTTCTGATCATCCGGGATACTCGGACCGAAGGCCTTGCTCCGCCACCTCTTCGGAGGGCGCTTTGAACCTTGCCGCCGTGCCTTGAACGATCGGCGAGGGGCTCTCGCTCAGGAAAGCGACGATGTGTTGGCGCGCGCGCCGCGCTTCCGGCATGTCGATCAACGGCCAAACGTGGAACATGCCTTCCTCGTAGACCAACTCCACCTCGACACCGGCGGCGCGGGCTTTTTGTGCAAAGATCAGATTGTCGGGCGTGAGAAGATCGCGGGAGCCCGTCAGGAGCAATGTCTTCGGCAATACCGACAGTTCGCCATAGACCGGGCTGATGCGCCAGTCGGTCGGATCCATGCCGGCACTATAGAGCCGGATTGCCTCCCGCCCACCGGCAATGCCCAGCCATGGATCGTTCCGCTCCGCCTCGAACACTTCGGGGTTTGCGAGCGAGACGTCGAGCCCGGGTGAAATCAGCACATGACGCGAGGGTACGGACAAACCCTCTTCCGCCGCCATCATGGTCAGTACCACGGCCATGTTGCCGCCCGCGGAATCGCCCATGAAGATGATGTCCTCCGCCTCTGTCTCGTCGAGCATCTGGCGATAGACAGCGCCGACCATGCCGAACATGGCGTGGAAATCGTGTTCCGGGGCGATGGGATAGATCGGCACGGTGATGCCGTAGCCCAGCCGCTCGGCCATGTCGGCGATCAGATACCAGTGATAAGGCGTAATCTCAAAGACATAGGCACCGCCATGCAGGTAGAGTATCCGTTTGTGCTCTCCAGCCCTGGGGGCGATTTCGTAGACCGGGAAACCGTCAACGGTGCGCGTCTGGATGTCGTAACGCTGCTTCAGCGCGGCCGGCGGATGGTGATCCTCGGTTTTGCGCGCGGCCGCGATCCAGCGCTGCAGGTTTTCCGGGCTGGAAAAGGCCTGCTTGCGGCTGTACCTGAGCACGAAGGACACGACGTGGCTTTTCAAACTTGGCATGCGGATACACGGACTTCGGCTGCAGCCGACTAAGAGAATTCCCCTTCGCTCTTGAAGATCGTGCCCCGGCCAAAGATGTCAAGATCAGCGCCTTGTCCACACGCTGGTGTGATCAGTGGCGCGGCAGAAGTGCCGCGCGCAGCCGGTTGTTGGCCGTCGGGAACGTACGAGGTCCCCGGCGGAGGCCGAGCAATTTGCATTTCTCGGAGAAGGTCATCAGCGCGTCGTCCCCAGAAGCAGCGAGGCAAGCGTGGCCTGCGGATCGTTCGGCGGCGATGCGGGCCAGCCGATGTCCTTCTGGACATGCGCCGGAAGACTGTTCAGCGCGCGGATCGCCTTGTTCCTGGCATGGGTTTGCCTGATGGCCACACCGAAGCGGCCGAGATTTTCGAACATCGACATTTTCATCTCCCTTGATGAACGGCGCTGGCCAAGGACTGTCTTCGGCCGCCGTTCGATGCGGGGTAAATGCGCCTGACATGTATCGGATAGATTTCGCGAAAATAGAGCGTTCGTTTCAAGATCCACCTGATCTGGAAACATTGCATACAAATGAGTTTCCGAGGCGCTGAAGCCGTTTTCAGGCTCCGAAAAATTCCATGTCCTCGCGCGGTGGTGCGCTGCGACTCGAACAGAAAGTGGTTGACAAGTCGCCCCGCAACTGCCCGTAATTGTGCAGTGCAGCAGAAGAAGTGTGCGCTGCAGCGCAAATACGGAAACCATGACCGGGAGTCATCGTGCCGAGTATCCATAGTATTCAATACCTGCGGGCGTTGGCCGCGAGCGCCGTGGTCTGCTTCCACGTCAGCGAGCAGTTCGGCGGCCCGTTCTCGGTCGGCGCCGCCGGGGTCGACATCTTCTTTGTGATCAGCGGTTTCATCATGTGGGTGACGACGGCGAGCCGCCCGGCGGATCCAGCGGGCTTCATCAGCCGCCGGATCACCCGCATCGTGCCGCTCTACTGGATCGTCACCTTGCTGATTGCGGCAGCCATGCTGATCAAGCCGCAGTTTTTTTACGATCATCTGTTCAGTCCGCTGAATCTCGGCCGCTCGCTGTTCTTCTTGCCGCTTCGGGAAAACGGCGCATTGCACCCAATCGTCCTCCAGGGTTGGACGCTGAGTTACGAGATGATGTTCTATCTCGTTTTCGCGTTGACTCTTTTTCTGGGCGAACGATGGCGTTTGAGCGTGCTCGTCGGCGTTCTCACCATCATCGTCGCGCTGCATCTTGTCTTGCCTGACGGATATCCACGCTCCTTCACCAGCCCGATCGTGCTCGAGTTCGCGGCCGGTGTCATTGTCGGACGCCTGTGGGTCCAGGACGTTCGGCTCTCGTTTGCGCTGGCCCTGACGCTGCTTGTTGGAGGGTTTCTTCTGCTTGCCGTCACCCCTGTGGCGGATGCCGATATGCCGCGCGTACTGCGCTGGGGCATCCCGGCCATGCTGATCGTGACGGGCGCGGTCTTTGCCGAACGTGCTCGGCCATTCAGGCCTGTGGCCTTGTTCAACTTCCTCGGCGAGGCCTCCTATTCGATCTATCTTTGGCACGCCCTGATGGGCGTCGCGCTGACCGGCATCACCTTGCGGCTCGGCATGCTGCCGGCACTGCAGCCGGCAGTGATCGTCGTTCTCAGCCTTGCGTTCTCGGCGATGCTTTATCTGGTCGTCGAAAAGCCGCTCATCCGGGCGCTGCACCCCTCGCGCCCCTAAGGCTCCAAGCTCGGACAAGAGACCCCACTTGCACGGGACTCGTGAATCTGACCGCGATGGCCTGAAGCGTCAGTCGCGACTGCGCCGAGCAGCATGGCCTTCGCGGGAGCGTCGGCGCGGTGCTGCATCTCCGGCGATGCCATCCTCGCTCACCGTCTTGCGTGGCGGCAGTTTCACCGCCGCCGACAGTTTCGGGAACGGGTCGACCTTGTTGGGTAGCGCCATGGCGTAGACGAAATGCTCCTGGAATTTTGGCTCCAGTGCGGTCTCGATCTTCTCGATCTGGCTCACCGTCTCCTCGATCTCGCGGCGATAGCCACGATTGAGCAGCGCCATGCGGGCACCGGCACCGGCAGCGTTGCCGACGGCCGAGACCTTGTCGAGATCGCAATCGGGGATAAGGCCGAGCACCATGGCGTATTTCGGATCGATGAAGGAGCCGAAGGCACCAGCGAAATGGATGCGGTCGACATGCTCGGTGTTCTGCTTTTCCATCAACAACTTGGTGCCGGCATAGAGCGCCGCCTTGGCAAGCTGGATGGCGCGCACGTCGGTCTGGGTGATGGTGATCTTGGGTTCGCCTTCCTTCAGCATATAGGAGAAAGTGCGGCCGTTGGCGACGACGCGCGGCGAGCGCGCGGCAAGCGATCCGTCGACGACACCATCCTCCGAGATGATGCCGGCGAGATACATTTCGGCGACGATCTCGATGATGCCAGAGCCGCAGATGCCGGTGACACCGGTCGCCTGCACGCTGTCGAGGAAGCCCGGTTCGTCGGACCACAGTTCCGAGCCGATGACGCGGTATTTCGGCTCCAGCGTGTCGGGATCGATGCGCACGCGCTCGATGGCCCCTGGCGCGGCACGCTGGCCGCCGGAGATTTCGGCACCTTCGAAGGCCGGACCGGTGGGCGAGGAGGCAGCGACAACACGCGCGCGATTGCCGAGTACGATCTCGGCATTGGTGCCGACATCGACGATCAGCATCATCTCATCCTGGCGATGCGGGCCTTCCGACAGCGTCACCGCCGCCGCGTCGGCGCCGACATGGCCGGCAATGCAAGGCAGCATGTAGAGGCGCGCGCCCTGGTTGAGCTTGAGGCCTATGTCGGAGGCCTTGATGCGCACGGCGCCCGAGACGGCGAGCGCGAAGGGGGCGCCGCCGAGTTCGGTCGGATCGATGCCGAGGAACAGGTGATGCATGATCGGATTGCCGACGAAGACGGAATCCAGGATGTCGTTGCGCTGGACATTGCCTTCCGCGCAGACCTTGTCGACGAGGCCGGAGATCGCCTCGCGGACGGCAACCGTCATGCCTTCGCGGCCATCGGGGTTCATCATCACATAGGAGACGCGGCTCATCAGATCCTCGCCGAAGCGGATCTGCGGGTTCGACGTTCCGGACGAGGCGGCGACGCGGCCCGACAGCAGCGACACCAGATGCATGGCGATGGTGGTCGAGCCGATGTCGCAGGCCAGGCCATAGGCCTCGTTCTTGAGGCCAGGCCACAGCGCGATGACGCGCGCGATGTCGCTGTCGGCATCCTTGTGGATGGCGGCTGTCGCGGTCCAGTTGCCTTTGCGCAATATGCCTTGCACCTGCGGCAGCAGATAGAAGTCGAATTCGAGGTTCTTAAAACCCCAGTCCTTCATCAGCGCGATCTTGAGCCGGTCGAGATCGCCTGATGGATTGTGCATGTCGGGCTCTTCGATCTCGACATAGCACATGCGGATGGCGGTATCGCGGGCGATCACCCTGGTGTCTGCATCCTTGCGGATGGTCTGCGCATTGATGACGGTATCCTGCGGCACGTCGATGACGAGATCGCCGAGGATCTGGGCGGAGCAGGAGAGGCGGCGCCGTTCGGGCAGGCCGCGCACGCGTTCGTAGCGCTCTTCCTTGGGGCCCTTGGGCGAGATGTGATCGTTCGAGGAGGTGATCTTGTGCTTGGCGAAATTGCCTTCCTGCACCTCGATCTGGCAGCGCCCGCAAGTAGCGCGTCCGCCGCACACGCTCTCGACATAGACGCCGAGCTGGCGCGCGGCGTCGAGCACCGGCGTGCCGACAGGGAACCGCCCGCGCTTGCCTGACGGCATGAACAGCACGAGCGGATCGGTAATATTTGCAGGTGAATTCACGATTGCGCGCTTATCCCCGGCCCATCCGGGCTTCACGACCGCCGCGCCGCCGGCTGCCATTGCCGCCGCCTTCGCCCGGTGCATTGACCGCTGTCGGCGCCGCCACCGCGTGGCCGCCTTCGGCCGGCTTGTAATCCTTGTAGGTCTTGATCCACTTGGTGCAGTTCTCGTCGGTGCCGTTCAGCACGTTGGCGCCGCGCACGGCTTCCATCTCCTGCGGCCGAACCGGGTTCATGATCGCCGAGGTCATGCCGGCGCCGATCACCATCGGGATGAAGGCGGCATTGATGCCATGGCGGTGCGGCAGGCCGAACGAGATGTTCGACAGGCCGCAGGTAGTGTTTACCTTGAGTTCCTCGCGCAGGCGGCGCAGCAGCGCGAACACCTGGCGTCCGGCATCGCCAAGCGCACCGATCGGCATGACCAGCGGGTCGACGACGACGTCATGCGCCGGAATGCCGAAATCGGCGCAGCGCTCGACGATCTTCTTGGCGACGGCGAAGCGCACATCCGGGTCCATCGAAATGCCGGTCTCGTCGTTGGAGATGGCGACGACGGGCACGTTGTACTTCTTGACCAGCGGCAGGATGGCCTCGAGCTTTTCTTCCTCGCCGGTGACGGAGTTGACCAGCGGGCGGCCTTTGGCGACCTTCAGCGCGGCCTCGATCGCGGCGCTGACGGAGCTGTCGATCGAGAGCGGCAGATCGACCAGGCCCTGGACGATCTCCAGCGTCTGCACCAGCAGGCCAGGTTCGGTTTCGTTCGGGTTGACCGAGGTGACGCCGGCATTGACGTCGAGCATGGTGGCGCCGCATGCGGCCTGCTCCAGCGCGTCCTTGATGACGGTCTCGAAATTGCCAACCACCATCTCGGCGGCGAGCTTCTTGCGGCCGGTCGGGTTGATGCGTTCGCCAATCACGCAGAAGGGCTGGTCGAAGCCGATGATGATTTCTCGTGTCGCCGAGGCGACGATGGTCCGGGTCATGAAATCTCTCCGTCGTGATATAAAGAGTTCTTTATATCGTTATCTGTTGTCGATCAAGCGAATGGTGATCGCGCAGCGCTCTCAATGCGCGGTCTTCACCATATCCACCTGGGTTTCGGTAATTTCGTCGTGCAGGATGTGATCCAGCCGTTCGGCGACCATCTGGTCGTCGCGGCGGATCTCACGCTTCCATGGCTGGCGGCCCTTCAGCACGCCCGATTCGTCGACGATCTCGGCGACATATTCTTCCTGACGGTAGGCCATCACATGGACGCCTGAGACACCGGGAATTTCCTTCACCTCGTTGATGATGTCGGTGCAGAGCTGCTTGCCTTCCTTCTTCTGGTCCTGGGCGCCTTCCAGCCGCTTGATGACGGTGTCGGGGATATGGATGCCGGGCACGTTGGAGCGGATCCATTTTGCCGTCTTGGCGGAAGCGAGCGGGCCGACGCCGCACAGGATGAACACCTTTTCGGTGTGACCGAGATCGCGGGCCTTCTGCATGAAGGTTTTGAACATCGGCACGTCGAAGCAATACTGCGTCTGCACGAACTGCGCGCCGGCGGTGATCTTCTTGCCGAGATGGATCGGGCGAAAGTCGAAGGGCGGCGCGAACGGATTGACTGCAGCGCCCAGGAACAGCTGCGGCGGCGTCGTCAGCTTGCGGCCGGACAGAAACTTGCCGTTGTCACGCATGATGCGGCAGGTCTCGAGCAGCGACATCGAATCGAGATCGAACACCGGCTTGGCACCCGGCTGGTCGCCGGCCTGCACGCCGTCGCCGGTCAGGCACAGCATGTTGGCGACGCCCATTGCAGCACCCCCCAGCACATCGCCCTGAATGGCGATGCGGTTCTTGTCGCGGCAGGCGATCTGCATGATCGGCGCATAGCCCATGCGGGTCAGCAATGCGCAGATGCCGACCGAGGACATGTGGCAATTGGCGCCGGACGCATCGACTGCGTTGATGGCGTCGACCCAGCCGTCGAAGATCTTCGCACGGTTGTAGACGTCCTCGGGATCTGCGCTGTCGGGCGGGTTGAGCTCGGTCGTCACCGCGAACTCGCCGCGCCTGAGCACCCGCTCCAGCCGGCCGCGAGAGGTGTGGCCGGGCAGGGGATCGAGCGGCAAATGGATGCCGGCCGGATTTTCGTCGAGCTGGCGGCCGATCATGCGGAGGCTCCGGTCTTCGCGGCAGGGGCGGTTTCACGGGCTGCCGCGGCCTGCGCGGTCACCCGCAGCCAGGCCGAGGTTTCGCGCAACGACTGATCGACCGGCTTCTGCACGGTGAGAATCCTGTCGGAGTTGACCATGTTCTGCGAACCTTCCCAGGCCTTGACCCAGACGCAGGGCATATTGGGCTCGACCTCGCAATTGCCGTTGGCGCGCACGCCACCGCAAGGGCCGTTGCGCAACTGCTTGGGGCAATTCATCGGGCACGACATGCCGGTCGAGGACAGGATGCACTGACCACACATGCGGCAGTCGAACATGAATCCCTTGACGCGCTTTTCGACGAATTTGATCGGAGCTTCGACGCGGCCATAACCGATGCCCTTCCACAAGGGGTGCAGCAGCAGGAAGGCGTCGGAAAAACGGGCATAAAACCATTCGAGCAATCGCGAGTGCCGAACAGACCATAATCTCACCGCGAACGAGCGCTGTACGCGGCGCTGCGGCGACACGTCGGCCGGCTTGTAGTCGGATTTCGGCGCTGCCTTCTTGACCAGCGTGGCCTGGGTAACCGCCGGGTTCTCGTCAGACATTTTCTTTTCCGCCCGCCTTGACCAGAGCGACCAGCCGCTCGCGGTCGTATTTCGCGTCAAGTTCGTGGAACGCCTTTTCGACCTCGGCTTCGAGATCGTCACCGACCGGAACCGGATCGGCCTTGCGCCATTCGGCGAGATAGTCATCGGTGCCACCGGCGCCGGTGCGCATGGCACACATGTCGATCGCCTCGGTGAAGCGCAAGGGCAGTTCGCGCTTGGCGTTCTGCCGGCCTTTCCTGACGATGATCTGGGCAGGGATGTCGCGCCAGTAGACGACGATAAGATCGGCCATGAATTCTCGCTCCTCGATATTCCGAGCATTGCCGCAAGCGTCGAAAGGCTGCTTGTTATGGGACGACGCGCGCGCATTCAAAAGCGACGCATTTCGATGTCGTAAAATGAAAGGTGGGTTTATTCGTTTGCGACCCATGTCGCGACGGGGTCGATGCAGCAGTAATGGCGGCGGAGTTTGCGCTGTTCCGACGCCGGATGCGTTACCAGATGCAGGTTCTCAGCCCTTTCCAGACGTAGAACCAGATCGTCGGGTGGTACCACTGTTTCGATGGCAGGCCTGGATCGAACGTCGCGAGTTTTCCGGCCAGCGCGTCGCTGACCGCCTCGACGCAGATATCGCGCGAAAACGCCGTCTGGCGTAGCGCATAGCTCGAGATGGTGTCGCCTTGTTTCGGCTTGCCGCGCGCCTGCTTCAGCACACCGCCGGTGTCGACTCCCGCATCGACCAGATGGACGGTCGTGCCGAAATTCTGCGGATCGCCTGACGTCAACGCCCAATAGCCGCCATTCATGCCGCGATATTTCGGCGTGATGCCGGCATGATAGTTGAGCACCGGACAAGGCATTTTACCCAGCATCTCCCTGGAAATCAGCCGACAGCCGTTGAGCAGCACGACACCAGGCTTGATCGTCTCGATCGCCTGCAGACATTCCTGGCTGTCGGCGGACGCCACATGGACGATGACCTGGCCTTGCCGCGGTTCCGTTTCAAGCTTCTCCTCGGCAATCAACCGGGCGGCGTGTTTGACATTAAGCCGTTTGCCAAGCCTGCTCAGCACCATCGTGCCGAGCTGGCCCATGGCGGAGATCCAGCCTTGGCGCCGGGCGCGGCCGCGCAGCAATTGTTTTTTGGATTCAGGGATTTCGAGGACGACGCTGACAGGGCCGACGCGGTCGGTGAGGTCGTTGATCATGGCCCAGACGTGTGCGCCGCCACCGGTGACGACTACAATCGGTCGCGGATTGGATTGCGACGCTGCCATTGATCTTGCCATAGCTCCACGGACCGGCTGATGTGGCTGGGACCTTAGGGCAGGTGGGTTAATCCTTGGTATGCCGGAAGCCTTACGAGGGCATGAAGATGCCTATCAGCGCTTGAACTCCATGATGTCGAGCTTCGATTCGTAGTAGGGAGCGGGGAATTCGATGCGCCATTCCTTGGCGCTGTTGCGGAAAGCGTAACCGACCTGGTCGGTTTGCGAGCCGCTGCCATAGGGCTTTGCCCGGTCGTCGTTGACGGAGCCGGAGCCAAGATAGATCGAGCGCTTGTCGCCATCGTCGAAGAAGCGGCCCCGGGTGCGCTGCGAACCACTGATCTTTTCCAGCCGCCAGCCGGAGCCATCATCGGTCACTCTGCATTTGAACCAGCCATAGATGACGAGCGGGCTCAGCCCGCCGACCTTGATCGTGCGGCACCGCCAGCTGCCGGTGAGGTCCTTGTCGGAGAAGGCGGCCAGCGGCTTGGCCAGCAGTGCGTCGAGTTGCTCGACCTCGGCGGGGTCGCCCGCCTCTGCCTCGGCGAGCGCCGCCTTGCGGATGTCGCCATATTTGTCGAGCCGCTCCTTGTCGGCGGCGGTGATCAGTTTCTGCACTTGACCATCGGCAAGGGCGGGCAAAACGCAGCAGAGGAAAACAAGGGCGGCAAGCAAGGGGCGAAGGTTCATCAAAGGATTCCCTGTTTTTTGTTCTGGAACGGCGCCGCTGCCGTCTGGTGCATAACTTACCGGGTCGCTGGCGCCTGTCATCCGTGCTTAACAGCGTCACGGTCGAAATTCATGGTGTGACGAATGCGAATCTTGCTCACGGGATCGTCGGGTTGGCTGGGAAGCGCGTTGGCGCCGCTGCTGCGCGGGCTTGGACATGACGTCACCGGCCTCGATCCCGTTCCATCGGCCGAAACGCGGATCGTCGGTTCGATCGCCGATCGCGATCTGGTCATGCGAGCGGTCAGGGACAATCGAACTGAAGCCATCATTCACAGCGGCGCGCTGCACAAGCCCGACATAGAAAGCCACGCCAACAGCGATTTCGTCGCCACCAACGTGCACGGCACGCTGAACTTGCTCGATGCGGCGGTGGCGGCCAACGTGCAACGCTTCGTCTTCACGTCAACGACTTCGTTGATGATCTCGCAGGCGATACGCGACGGCTTCAAGGGCGGTGCGCGAAAGGCGGCGTGGCTGACGGAAGCGATGTCGCCCGAGCCGCGCAACATCTATGGGGTGACCAAGCTCTCCGCCGAACATCTCTGCCGGCTCTATCACCTTCAACATGGGCTGCCGGTGGTAGTGCTGCGCACGGCACGTTTCTTCCCCGAGGCCGACGACATGGCGCATGCGATCGAGCAGTCGGACGCCAACACCAAGGCGAACGAATTGCTGTTTCGGCGGCTGACGGTGGACGACGCGGCGCAGGCACATGTCGCTGCATTGGAGAAGGCACCGGAGCTCGGCTTCGACATCTTCATCGTCTGCGCGCCAACGCCGTTCCAGCCCGAAGATTGCGCGGACTTGATCGCAGACGCTCCATCGGTCGTGGCGCGTTATTTTCCCGAGTTTCCCATGCTTTATGCGCGCAAAGTTTGGACGATGTTTTCCTCGATCGACCGGGTCTATGATACATCGCGGGCGAGGGACAGTCTGGGTTTTGAGTGCAGGACCAGCTTTGCCGACGTGCTGGCGGCGCTGGCAGCCGAAGACGGGAGCTGAGCCGTCAGGCGTTCGCGGCCGCCCGCGCCAGGCCCGGCGTCAGGTCGCCAAAACCGGTGGAGCGGCGCTCATAGGTAAGGCCAAGCAGGGCGGCGGCCTTTTCGGCGACCTTGTCGAGTTCCGGATCGTCGGTCTGCGCAAGGTAGATCAGCTTCTCGTAATTGCCGAAATAGTCCTTGATCAGCTCCGGGTGCTTGTTCAGCCCGAGCGGCTTCATGAAGAAGGCATCGAACTGGCGGCACAGGAAGTCCGTCATGTAGAACGACATCATGTCGTCGTCGGCAACCTTCGCATAGGCGTCCATGCCTTGATAGAAGGCGAAGCAATGCGGGCCGGCCATGCGCTCGACGCCATGCTTCTCCAATACGCGGTCAAGCAGGCCACCGGTGCCGCAATCGGCATAGCCGACGAAGATGTGCTCATAACCCTCCGCCTTGGCCTTCTCGATCGCCTTGTCCATGGCCGGTGCGATGCGGTCGGGATAGAAATGGAATTCCGCCGGCAAACACGTCAATTCGAGGTGATCCAGCCCGAGCCGTTCCTTGACGGCCAACACCTCGCGCGCAATCATCCCGCAGGCGATGACGAGCAGCCTGTCTGTCTGATTCGGTTTCGTTTTTTTCGTCTTGACCAAGTCGAGCCGGCTTTTCGCTGCGGGGTTAATTTATCTGTCGAGGGAGACACCGTCCATGAAACTGCTACGGGTAGCGCCGATGGTTGTCCTTGCCTGCGCGCTCGCACTCACGGCCTGCGCCAACACCATTCGGGGTGTCGGCAAGGATGTCAAATCGACCGCGAGGGCGGTCAAAGACACTGTCGCCAATTGATCGGCAGCCACCTCCTTCATCTGGGAACAAAAAAGCCGCGCTGCAAGGCGCGGCTCTTTTTCGTCGTCCTGATGCCTTGGATCAGGCCGAAGCACGCACGTTGTGCTTGCGCTTCATGAAGTCCTTGGCGGTCTCGACCGCCACCGCGGCGTCGCGGCAATAGGCATCGGCGCCGACGGCCTTGCCGAATTCCTCGTTGAGCGGTGCGCCGCCAACCAGCACGACATAGTCGTCGCGAATGCCCTTTTCCTTCATCGTGTCGATGACGACCTTCATGTAGGGCATGGTGGTGGTGAGCAGCGCCGACATGCCGATGATGTCGGGCTGGTGCTGCTCGATCGCATCGAGATACTTTTCGACCGCGTTGTTGATGCCGAGGTCGATGACGTCGAAGCCGGCGCCTTCCATCATCATGCCGACGAGGTTCTTGCCGATGTCATGGATGTCGCCCTTGACGGTGCCGATCACCATCTTGCCCTGTTTCGGCGCGCCTGTGGCGGCGAGCAGCGGGCGCAGGATGAACATGCCGGCCTTCATGGCGTTGGCGGACAACAGCACTTCGGGAACGAACAGGATGCCGTCGCGAAAATCCTCGCCGACGATACGCATGCCTTCGACCAGCGCTTCGGTCAGTACCTTGTAGGGCACCCAGCCGCGCTCGAGCAGAATGCGCGTGCCTTCCTCGATTTCTTCCTTCAGACCGTCATAGAGATCGTCGTGCATCTGCTGCACCAACTCATCGTCGGAAAGTTCGGAAAGGATAATCTCGTCGTCGGACATTTTAATCCAGCTCCTCACGGCATCGCGACTGTGTCGCAAGGCACAAAATAATGGCGTTCATACCTAACCCGCAACGGGCGGGTATCCATAGCTGATTTGCGACTTCCCGCAAAAGGAAAGCGACTGGAAAATCTATCGGATTTCTTGTCGATTTTGCGACAGGCGTTGGCGCGGACGGGCCGTTTCGAATAGGGTGCATGGCTACGATCCGGCGAAAGCCGCGCCATGCGGCCGCAACGGTTACGGACCGGCCATAGTCAGGCAGGCCATATTCAGGGAAGAGCGATCATGAGCGAACACGCGGCAGTCGACCAGGAAGCGTCAAACGCGCGGCGTGGGCGCGGCGCCAGCGGCGGAGCAGCGGCAAGGCGCGCGGCGCGCTCCGGCGGCGGCCCGGGCACCCAGCTCACCTACATCAAGCGCAAGATCAACGTCTACGAAGTGCTGAACGAGGAAGGCCTGGCGCTGATCGAGAAGAACACCGACACGGTGCTCGAGGAAATCGGCATCATTTTTCGCGATGACGCGGAAGCGCTGCAGCTCTGGAAAGAGGCCGGAGCCGACGTCAAGGGCGAGCGCGTGCATTTTCCCAAGGGGCTCTGCCGTTCGCTCCTGAAGACCGCGCCGCCCATCTACACCCAGCATGCCCGCAATTCGGAACGCTCGGTGCAGATCGGCGGCAACGCGACCGTGTTTGCGCCGGTCTACGGTCCGCCCTTCGTGCGCGATCTCGATGGTGTCAGGCGCTATGCGACGATCGAGGATTTCCAGAATTTCGTGAAGCTCGCCTATATGGCGCCGTCGATCCACCATTCGGGCGGCACGGTGTGCGAGCCGGTCGACGTGCCGGTGAACAAACGCCATCTCGACATGGTCTACGCGCATATCAAATATTCCGACAAGCCGTTCATGGGTTCGGTGACCGCGCCGGAGCGCGCTGAGGACACGGTGGCGATGGCCAAGCTCGTCTTCGGCGACGACTTCGTCGAGAACAACACTGTGCTGACCAGCCTGATCAACGCCAATTCACCGATGGTGTTCGACGAAACCATGCTTGGCGCCTTGAAAGTCTATTCGCGGCATAACCAGGCCTGCATCGTCACACCGTTCATCCTCGCCGGCGCGATGAGCCCGGTGACGGTGGCCGGTACGCTGACACAGGTCCTGGCCGAAGTGCTGGCCGGCGCATCGTTCACGCAGCTGATCCGTCCGGGCGCGCCGGTGCTGTTCGGCACCTTCGCCTCGTCGATCTCGATGCAATCGGGCGCGCCGACCTTCGGCACGCCGGAGCCGTCGCTGGTCTCCTATGGCGCGGCGCAACTCGCTCGCCGTCTTGGCTTGCCGTTCCGCACCGGCGGCTCGCTCTGCGCCTCGAAAGTGCCGGACGCGCAGGCGGCGTATGAGAGCGCCAACACGCTGAACTCGACCATTCTCGCCGGCACCAATTTCGTGCTGCATTCGGCCGGCTGGCTCGAAGGCGGCCTGGCGTCCTGCTACGAAAAATTCATGATGGACATCGACCAGCTCGGCATGACCCAAAAATTCTCCGAGGGCGTCGATCTTTCGGAAAACGGCCAGGCGATGGACGCCATCCGCCAGGTCGGGCCGGGCAGCCACTATCTCGGCTGCGACCACACCCAGGCCAATTTCCAGACCGCCTTCTACCGCTCGTCGATCGCCGACAACAACTCCTACGAGCAGTGGCTGGCCGAGGGTCAGAAGACCGCGCCGCAGCGCGCCAACGATCTCGCGCGGCGCTGGCTGGAGGCTTATGAGGCGCCGCACCTCGATGAAGGCATCGACGAAGCCCTGAAGGACTTCATCGCCAAGAAGAAGGGGTCGATGCCCGACGCCTTCACCTGAAAGGAGCCCGAGTCAGGCGGGGCTAAAGTCGCCAACATCATCCACAAGGAAGTCTGGCGGAGCGCCTTCTCCGATCCGGACAAGAAGGGATGATTTGCGTGCGCGGCATGATCGAGGAGATCACGGCCGCGCTTGGCGCCCACGGCCTCATCTTGCGTGGCGGTTTTCTTTTTCCCGATCACGAGGGTATCGCTCATGGCGCGTTGGGCGCACCGGCAAAGTCTGTCCTGCTGGTGGGGCAGGCGGGTGCCGCGCCTTGGCGGCATTTCCTGCGCTGGCGGGAACAGCAGCCGCAGGCGATCGCCAATCCGCTCGATACCTGGTCGCGCCAGGTGATTGGCGCTGTGGCAGAAAGGTTTGGCGCGCGCGCCGTTTCGCCGTCGGACAAGCCTTATCTGCCGTTCCAGCAATGGGCTGTTCGGGCGGAGGGGCTGAGGCCGTCGCCGCTCGGGATCCTCATGCATCCGCAATACGGGCTTTGGCACGCCTATCGCGGCGCGTTGCTGTTCGAGGAAGAGATAGCGCTTCCCGAGCCCCGCGAGCCGGTCCATCTCTGCGATACATGCGTCGATAAACCCTGTCTGAAATCCTGCCCGGTCGATGCCTATTCCTCGGAAGGGTTCGCCTACCAAGCCTGCCTGGCCCATGTGCGGGGGGCGAATGGCGAGCCGTGCCGCACTGGCGGTTGCCTCGATCGCAACGCCTGCCCCTATGGCACAAGCTACCGCTATCCGGCAGAGGTTCAAGCCTTCCATATGGCTGCATTCGCCGGTCTTTAGCGCCTCACGCGATCCCCCACGAAATGTTGACTGGCGGGCCCGGGGAACGCCTTGCCGTGGCTGCTTGCGCGGATATGTATCGCGCATCTGATCAACGGAGCAGGCAATGACGAAGCAGGACTTTCAGATCAAGACCCGTGACGGTGTGGCGAAGGCGGGCCTGTTCCGTTCGGCCAAGGTTTCTCCAGCCAAGGCCGGTGTCATTCTCTACCAGGACGCCTTCGGTCCGCGCCCGGCGCTTGACCAGATGGCGGAACGGCTGGCGGGCGAGGGCTATGCGGTGCTGGTGCCCGACCTCTTCTATCGCAACGCGCCTTACGGTCCGTTCGACGCCAAGACCGCCTTCACCGAGGAAAAGACCAAGGCGGCGTTGATGGCGCTGGTCACCGGCACGACGCAGGAGATGACCATCAGCGACAGCGGCGCGTTTCTCGAGGCGCTCGCCGGCGAAGGCGTTACGGGGCCGATCGGGACGGTCGGCTATTGCATGGGCGGTGCGCGGGCGATCAACGCCGCCGCGACCCACCCAGACCGGATCAAGGCCGCCGCCAGCTTTCATGGCGGCAATCTCGCCAGCGATGCGGCCGACAGTCCGCACCGCAAGGCGGCTTCCATCAAGGCGCGCGTCTATGTCGGCATGGCGGGGGTCGACCGGAGCTTTCCGCCGGAACAGTCGACGCGGCTGGAAGAGGCACTGCGGAACGCTGATGTCGACCATTTGATGGAGAATTATGTCGGCATGGCACATGGCTGGTGCGTGCCGGACCACAGCGTCTTCAATGCAGCCGGTGCCGAGCGGCATTGGAAGCGATTGACTGACTTGTTCGCCGAGACGCTGGTCTGAGCCTTCGCCCCCCTGTTGGCCGCACGGCACATTGGAGGTATCAGGCGGGATGAGCGGCTCGCCCGGCTGGTGCGGCGCGGGGTCATGCGGGAACGATCAACCTGATGCAATCCTATGATGTCGTGATCATCGGCGCCGGCGCCGCCGGAATGATGTGCGCCGTGGAGGCCGCCAAGCGCGGCCGTTCGGTGCTGATCCTCGATCATGCGGCGGCACCTGGCGAAAAGATCCGCATCTCCGGCGGCGGCCGGTGCAATTTCACCAACGTCCATGCGAGCCCGAAGAATTTTATCTCCAGGAATCCGCATTTCTGCATCTCGGCGCTCAGCCGCTATACGCAACGCGACTTCATTGCGCTCGTCGAACGTCACGGCATTGCCTATCACGAGAAGACATTGGGGCAGCTGTTCTGTGACGGCTCCGCGCGCCAGATCATCGACATGATGGTCTCGGAAATGCGGGGCAGGGGCGCCGAGCTGGTATTGTCGACTTCCGTTGAGACTATCAGCAAAGCCGAGGAAGGGTTCGACCTCACGCTCTCCACCGGCCCGGTCTCTTGCCAGTCCCTGGTCGTAGCCTGTGGCGGCAAGTCGATCCCAAAGATGGGCGCGACGGGCTTCGGCTACGAGCTTGCCGACCGGTTTGGCCTTGCCGTCGTCGAAACGCGGCCTGCCCTGGTGCCGCTGACCTTCGATGCAAAGACGCTCGAGCGGCTTTCGCCCCTGGCCGGAAACGCCGTCGACGCCGAGATTGCCTGCGGCAAGACACGGTTTTCCGAGGCGATGCTGTTCACGCATCGCGGCGTCAGCGGGCCATCCATCCTGCAAATCTCATCCTATTGGCGCGAGGGTGATGAAATCCGCATCGCCATGCTGCCAGGCACGGATGTGGCTGAGCTCGTCCGCGCCGCCAGGCGTGGCAATGGCCGGCAAGCGGTGCAGACCGTGCTCGCAAATCATTTGCCGAAACGGCTGGCCCAGGCGATAGCCGAGCGAACCGGGCTCGACGGCAATCTTGCCGATCTTTCCGAGGCCCAGATCAAAGCTGTCGAGGCCGCGGTCAACGACTGGCGCATCAAGCCGGCCGGTTCGGAGGGCTACCGGACCGCCGAAGTGACGCTAGGCGGGGTAGACACCAACGGCCTCGACCAGAAGACGATGCAGGCGAAGTTGGTGCCGGGCCTGTTTTTCATCGGCGAGGTCGTCGACGTCACCGGCTGGCTCGGCGGCTATAATTTCCAATGGGCGTGGTCGTCGGGCTGGGCGGCGGGCCAGGCGTGTTGACATTCAGGTGAAGCCGGCCTGACCTGAATCTCAACCTGCCAACAGCTGCAAAAGTCCCTGTTCGAAAAAATCTTTCCATCACCCCAAGGATTAGCCATTAGCCTTCGTCCAACAGGCAAATGATGGCGATGATGCTGGATGAGAGCGAAGCCTCCGACGCCGAACTGATCGGGCGGGCGAAGGGCGGAGACCGGGGGGCTTTCGGCAAGTTGCTGGAGCGCCACTACGACTTCGTCTATCGCGCCGCCTATCGCTGGTGCGGCAGGAAGGCCGATGCGGAAGACATCGCCCAGGAAGTCTGCGTCCGGCTCGGCAAGGCGATCCGCGATTATCGCGGCGGCGGCGCGTTCACGACATGGCTCTATGCCATGACGATGAACGCCACGCGCGACATGATGCGCAAGACCGCGCGCGAGACGGTCAAGTCCGAGGCCTATGGCGTCCATGCGCTGATTTCGGGCGAGGTCCCGGCCGAGAGCGAAGACCCCGCCGAGGCGCTCTGGGCGGCGGTGCGGCAATTGCCGGACAAGCAGCGCGATGCCGTGATGCTTGTCTATGGCGAAGGCTTGGGCCACGCGGCCGCCGCCGAGGCGATGGCGATCTCGGAGACGACGGTTTCCTGGCACATCCATGAAGCGAAGAAACGGCTGAAGACGTTGATGCGTTCAGCCGGGGAAGTGTGACGATGGTCGACGACAACGAACTCAGGAAGCTGCGCGACGCAGCAATACCCGCACCCGGCGAGAGCGCGAAGGCGCGTGCCTTCGAGGCTGCCCTGCGCGCCTACGATCAGGAAAATATTTCCGAAGTCACCCAAGGATCGGTCGGCGGCCTTCGTCTCACAGAGCGAGCACAAAAGCTCTGGAGCGAGATCATGCAAAAGAAACTCATTGCCGCGCCGGCCCTTGCCGGGCTCGTCGCCCTGCCGATCGCCGGATACGCCACCTTCCATATTCTGAGGGAACAGCCGTCACCGTTCGGCGGCGACGAAAAGATCACCGAGACGCTGGCCGACAAGCCGGCAACGCTGACGCCATTGGCCAAGCAGGCACCGGGAGATCGGGCCGCCGACGAGCCGACCGTGACCACTGCGCCGACCAAGGACAAGAAAGCCGACGCGGATGTGGAAAGCCGCGATGCGACCGATGCTCTCGTGGCTCCGGCCTCACCGCCAAAGTCCGAATCGGCCCAGGCGGGCAGGGCAGCGCAGCAGACTTCGACGGAGCGCGGAATATTGTCCGAACCAGCACCGCCGGCGCCGACCGGTGAATTCGCGCTGGATGGCGCCACTGGCGCGCCCAGCACGTCGCGGGTGGCCCGCATGCCGGCGGCCGAATCCAAGCTGATGGTCCAGCAGCCGGCCATGGCGCCGGCGGACCAGATCGCGCCGCAGGAGGAAAACCGCGACCGCGTCCAGGATTTCAAGACCAATCCGGTGCACGCCGCATTGGAAGACCCGGTCTCGACCTTCTCGATCGATGTCGACACCGCTTCCTATTCCTTCGTGCGCGGCTCGCTGAAGCAGGGCTACCTGCCGCAGGCCGATACGGTCCGCGTCGAGGAGATGATCAATTACTTCCCCTACGACTGGAAGGGGCCGGACTCGGCATCGACGCCGTTCAACTCGACCGTCAGCGTCATGCCGACGCCGTGGAACACGCACACCAAGCTGATGCATGTCGCCATCAAGGGTTTCGACATCAAGCCGACCGAGCAGCCGAAGGCCAATCTGGTCTTCCTGATCGACGTCTCGGGCTCGATGGACGAACCGGACAAGCTGCCGCTGCTCAAGTCGGCGTTCCGGCTGCTGGTCAGCAAGCTGAAGGCAGACGATACGATCTCGATCGTCACCTATGCCGGTGACGCCGGCACCGTGCTGATGCCGACCAAGGTTGCCGAGAAGGACAAGATCCTCAATGCCATCGACAATCTGCGGCCCGGTGGCTCGACGGCAGGCGAAGCCGGCATCAAGGAAGCCTACAAGCTTGCCCAGCAGTCCTTCATCAAGGACGGCGTCAACCGGGTGATGCTTGCCACCGACGGCGACTTCAATGTCGGCCAGACCGATGACGACGACCTGAAGCGACTGATCGAGAGCGAGCGCAAGACCGGCGTGTTCCTGTCGGTGTTCGGCTTCGGCCGCGGCAATCTCAACGATGAAATGATGCAGATCATTGCCCAGAACGGCAACGGCACCGCCGCCTATATCGACACGCTGGCCGAGGCCGAGAAGGTGCTGGTCGAGGACGCTTCCTCGACGTTGTTCACCATCGCCAAGGATGTGAAGATCCAGGTCGAGTTCAATCCGAACAAGGTCTCCGAATACCGCCTGATCGGCTACGAGACCCGGGCGCTCAATCGGGAGGATTTCAACAATGACCGCGTCGATGCCGGCGATATCGGCTCGGGGCATTCGGTCACCGCGATTTATGAGATCACGCCCAAAGGCGGTGGCGGCGAGCAGATCGATCCGCTGCGCTATGGCCAGGCCACGGTGAATAATGGCGGCGTTGCCAATGCGGACGAATATGCCTTCGTCAAGATCCGCTACAAGCTGCCCAACGAGGACGTCTCGAAGCTGATCACCACGCCGGTGACCTCGGCCAATGAGGTGGCGTCCTTCGACCAGGCGAGCACCGATCAGCGTTTTTCCGTCGCGGTCGCGGCCTTCGGCCAGAAGCTGCGCGACGAGGATGCGACCGCGAAGTTCGGCTACGACAAGATCATGGAGATTGCCACTGCCGCCCGAGGAGCCGACCCGTTTGGGTACAGGTCCGAGTTCCTTTCGCTTGTGCGCCTTGCCTCGGCGCTGGGCGGTAACCGGTAGTGGCGATGACGGCCGGTTTCTTTCAGATGACGGGATCGTTCTGATAGCCGGCCCACGGGCGGGTGAGGCAGGCCGGCGAGGGATCTTCCCTTGCCGGCCTTTTTTTGGATCTATTGATATTCAGGGGATGCCGGCCTGCAAACAGTGGCTTCCTGCGCTTCCGGTGCTCATATGTGGACGGCCCCCTGCTTGCAAGGTTTTGGCTGAAGATGATTTGATCGGATCGCTTGCGCTCATATGTC